>CBDUHU010000126.1:0-8648 GCA_965366725.1 uncultured Kangiellaceae bacterium | reverse complement strand
CTTCGAGTAGTATTCCTAAGCCGAAATCATCAACACCACAATTGTTTGAAACAAAAGTTAATTCTTTGGTTTTCATTTCTTTAATCTGCGCAATCAATCCTTCCGGAATTCCGCAGAGTCCAAAGCCTCCAGCAATGACAGTCATGCCATCACTTAATCCAGCCATTGCTTCTGCATAGCTGGAGACGACTTTATTAAAGCCGGCCATAGTACTCTCCTGTGATTTTGAGTTTATTGTTAAAGTTAATTTATTGTTAACTGAATTAACAGTTAGTTCATTTTTGCCAACATAGCATTCGCTACTTTTGAATTATTTTCTCGATTAAGATGCTGACTGATAAAGTTACCTGCCAGTACCAATTTTTCGAGATCGATACCCGATTCTATGCCGAGTCCATTAAGTAAGTACACGACATCTTCAGTTGCCACATTACCTGAAGCTCCTTTTGCATAGGGGCATCCACCTAAACCAGCAACAGATGCATCAATATTTGAGACACCGAGTTGTAACGCGGCGTATATATTAGCTAATGCTTGACCATATGTATCGTGAAAATGAACAGCCAGGCTCTCAACAGGAATCAAATTTTTGATTGATTCGATCAATGATTTTGTTTTTTCAGGCGTCCCTACACCAATGGTGTCTCCCAGAGATATTTCATAACTACCGCTTTGATAGAGTTTATCAGCGATTTGTGCGACTACTTCTGGTGCTATTTCACCTTCGTAAGGACATCCCAGAACACAGGAAATATAACCACGAACTCGTATGCCAAGTTGTTGTGCTTTTTCGAATATAGGTTCAAACCTTGCGATACTCTCGTCGATTGAACAATTGATATTTTTCTGCGAGAAGCTTTCAGAGGCTGCCGCAAAAACAGCAACTTCTTTCGCGCCAGCCGCAATTGCGTTTTCAAATCCCTTTATATTTGGTGTTAAAACAGGATAAGAAACTTTTTCAGCCGCCGGTAATTGTCTCATTATCTCACTGTGATCCGACATCTGTGGAACCCATTTGGGAGACACAAAGCTGGTTGCTTCAATGATTGATAATCCACTGTCAATAAGATGGTTGATTAATTGTAGTTTTATTTCTGTTGGCACAAAACTGGATTCATTCTGAAGGCCATCTCTAACCCCGACTTCAATTATTTTAGCTTTATCCGGTAACATACTTTTATTCTCCAGCAAAACTGATTAACTCAGCACCTTCATCAACAAGATCACCTATCTGATATAAAACTTCTCCGATAACAGTATCCTTATGAGCTTTAATGGTGTGTTCCATTTTCATTGCTTCCATAATAACCAATGGTTGCCCTTCGGTAACTTGCTCTCCAGGTGTGACTAAAACATCAATGATGGTGCCTGGCATTGGAGCCGCAACATTTGCCTGCATATCCTGGTCAAGATCAACCTGACTATTATCCTTAACCATTAGTTCCCAGCAGGCTGCATTCTTAAATAATACGAGTTTGTCCATATCCTGGGCAAAACTGATGACTGACTGATGTCCATTCAAGTTAATATGCAATTGGTGATTGTCTAGATATCCCCCGACCAGATACTCCTTATTTTCAATTTCAAGCAGGAAGCTCTGATATCCTTCATATAAGTTATCTTCTCCATTGGCATTGTCACGATAGTGTGCATAAATAGAGTAAGTATGTCCGGCGTGAATTACTTCAATATGGTGATGGTTATCTTCATTTAATCGCCAACCGGTGGTTTCATTCCATGGAGAGTAAAGATCCTGATTGTGTCCATGGCTGATAACCGATTGTTTCAACATGATATTAAGTGCGGCTGCCGCCAGAATCTCGTGACCAACTTTGGTTGTTTCAACGAGTAGTTCTTTTCCATGTTTATCAAGAAAATGAGTATCCAAATCGGCATTATTAAAAGCATCATGGCTAGCCAGTTTATGCAAAAATTCAATATTGGTAGTAACCCCGGCAACATGAAAGTCATTCAGTGCACCACGCAATCGGGCGAGGGCAGCATTACGGTCGCTATCCCAGACAATTAATTTTGCAATCATAGGGTCATAATAAACACTAACACTGTCACCAGAAATAATGCCGGAATCTACTCTTACGTTCTGGTTTAAATCCGGTAAGCCGATATAACTGATTTCACCGGTTGCCGGGAGAAAGTCATTGTAAGGATCTTCAGCATAAATACGCGCCTCAAAAGCGTGTCCGTTAATACTAAGCTCCGACTGCTGTTTAGGCAAAATATGCCCATTGGCAACCTGAATTTGCCACTCCACCAGATCGAGTCCGGTTATTTTTTCTGTGACCGGGTGTTCAACTTGAAGGCGGGTATTCATTTCCATAAAGTAAAATGAACCGTCTTCATCATAAAGAAATTCAACTGTTCCTGCGCCACGGTAGCCAATTGCTTTTGCTGCCTTAATCGCAACCTGTCCCATTTCTTCTCTGGTTTTGGCCGATAGTCCTGGGGCAGGGGCTTCTTCAATGACCTTTTGGTGACGACGTTGAACACTACAATCTCTTTCAAATAGATGCACTGCGTTACCGTGATTATCGGCAAATACCTGGATTTCAACATGACGGGGTTTAGTCAGGTATTTCTCAACAAGTACTTTATCATCACCAAAAGAAGACAATGCTTCGCGTTGGCATGACTCCAGGTGTGCGATAAAACTGGACGAACTTTCAACCACTCGCATTCCTTTACCGCCACCACCAGCGGTAGCTTTAATCAGTAAAGGGTAGCCAATTTTGTCGGCTTCCTTCTGTAAAACTGATTGTGATTGATCTTCGCCATGATAACCTTGTACTAGCGGTACACCGGCTTCGCTCATAATATTTTTTGCCTGACTTTTAGAACCCATTGCGATGATCGCAGGTTCTGGCGGGCCGATAAAAATAATATTATTTTGAGCACACTGTGCGGCAAAATCTGCATTTTCTGACAAAAAACCATAGCCTGGATGAACCGCATTAGCGCCTGATTGTTTGGCTATCTGAAGTATAGTCTGGGCTTTTAGATAGCTATCCTTAGCCGGTGCTTCGCCGATATACCATGCTTCATCTGCCTGTTTTACATGCTGCGAATTTCGATCTGCGTCAGAGTATACTGCGACGCACTCTATACCCATGCGTTGAGCTGTTCGAATGATTCTACAGGCTATTTCACCGCGATTAGCAATCAGTATTTTGTTAATTTTGATCTTTGTATGGTTGTTCGCCATTAGGTTAAATTCCTGAAATTTATTCTTTATCCGAATCAATTGAGATAGTTTTTGACTTGACCGACCAATTGGCTGGGCGCTTTTCTAGAAATGCTGAAACACCTTCACGACCTTCATGTGATGCTCTGATATCTGCAATCCGCTGGGCTGTTTCTCTGATCAGCTCTTCGTCTATGACTTTATTGGATACCAGTTCAACCAGGCGTTTTGATTGATACATAGCCGCTGGACCATTGGCGAGAATTTTGCGTAAATAATCGTCGCAGTTTTCCTGAAAAGTAGCTTCCGAGAAAATCTTATGGACCAGTTGAATTCGTCGTGCTTCTTGTGCGCTGAATTTTTCAGCAGTGGCAAAATAGCGCTTACTGCTTCTCTCTCCAATTGCCTTAACAACATATGGACTGATCACCGCGGGGATCAAACCCAGTTTAACCTCTGAGAGGCAGAATATGGCTTTTTCACTGGCTAAGGCAATATCACAACAGGCGACTAAACCAACGCCTCCACCAAAAGCAGCGCCTTGCACCAGTGCAATGGTTGTTTTCTTGCAGTTATAAATAGTCTGCATAAGTCCAGCTAATTGTAGCGAATCCTGATAGTTCTGTTCCCAGCTGTAACCAGCCATCCGCTTCATCCAGTTAAGGTCTGCACCAGCTGAAAAGCTTTTACCGTTGGCAGCAAGAACAATTAACCGGACCTTGTCGTTTGTATCAAGTTTGCTGACCGCGCTGGTGAGATCTGCAATGACTTTATCATCAAAAGCATTGTGCAACGCTGGCCGATTAAGGGTTATCTTGCCAATACCATTTGGGTTTATTTCGACCAATAAGTTTTCATCTGACATTGTTTTTTCCTTATGGAGTTTTCCATTATTACATGCGGAATACGCCGAATCGGGTTTCTTCTGCGGGCGCATTCAAACTAGCCGACAAACCAAGTCCAAGCACCTGGCGAGTGTCTGCTGGATCAATAATTCCATCATCCCAAAGTCTTGCGCTGGCGTAGTAGGGGTGTCCCTGAGTTTCATACATTTGTTGGATTGGCTGTTTAAAAGATGCTTCGTCTTCGCTAGACCAGTCTACACCTTTACGATCAAAATTATCACGTTTGACCTGTGCCAAAACATTTGCAGCCTGTTCGCCACCCATCACCGAAATTCGAGCATTTGGCCACATCCATAAAAAGCGAGGACTATAGGCTCTGCCGCACATTCCATAATTGCCGGCACCAAAACTACCACCGACAATCACAGTAAATTTAGGCACTTTTGTACAGGCAACTGCGGTTACCATTTTGGCACCGTTTTTAGCTATTCCACCATTTTCATATTTACGTCCTACCATAAAGCCAGTGATGTTCTGGAGGAACACCAGCGGGATGTTACGTTGGCTGCACAGTTCAATAAAATGCGCACCTTTAAGCGCTGACTCTGAAAACAGGATCCCATTGTTGGCGACAATTCCTACGGGATAGCCCCAGATACGTGCAAAGCCACAGACAAGGGTATTTCCATATAAGGGCTTAAATTCGTCAAATTGGCTGCCATCGACAACTCTGGCAATGATTTCCCGAATATCAAAAGGTTTTCTGGAATCGGTAGGGATAACGCCATAAATATCATTTTTAGGGTAAAGTGGTTCAACAGGTTTTTTAATATCCCAGGGGCTATGTTTAGTTTTGTTCAGGTGGGATACGATATTACGAGTTAACCCAAGTGCATGCTTATCATCCACTGCGTAATGATCGGTTACGCCTGAAATTTTACAGTGGACATCAGCGCCGCCCAGATCCTCAGCTGATACCTCTTCACCAGTTGCTGCTTTTACCAAAGGTGGTCCACCAAGAAATATTGTTCCTTTTTCTTTAACGATGACGCTTTCGTCTGCCATTGCAGGAACATACGCACCGCCAGCTGTACAGCTTCCCATCACGACGGCTATTTGAGCAATCCCCTTAGCTGAGAGGTTGGCTTGATTAAAAAATATTCGACCAAAATGATCACGATCTGGAAAAACCTGGTCTTGTTGTGGCAAATTAGCACCACCGGAGTCAACCAGATAAACACATGGCAGGTGGTTTTGTTCTGCTATTTCCTGCGCACGTAAGTGTTTTTTCACTGTTTCAGGAAAGTAGGTTCCCCCTTTAACAGTGGCGTCATTAGCAACAATAATACATTCCTGGCCATTGATACGCCCTATACCGGTAATAATTCCTGCTGCTGGAACCTGATTATCGTACATGTCAAAAGCCGCAAATTGAGAAAGCTCAAGAAACGGAGAACCGACATCCAATAACTGTCTGATCCTGTCTCTGACTAATAATTTTCCTCTAGCGGTGTGTTTTTCCTGTCGCTCCTTACCACCACCCTGAGAGATCATCTGCATTTTATCTTTCAGATCATCTATCAAAGCTTTCATACTGTCGGCATTGGCGACAAATTCCTGACTTCTTGGGTTTAATTTAGTTTTTATTACTGACATTGAATTGTCCGTTGGCCTTAATAGGGTTGTCTGCTTTAATTAGTTCTTCCGCGTGACTTAGTCGTCATCCGCGAGATCATTCGTCCATTACTGAACGGCTAATCACCAGTTTTTGAACTTCACTGGTTCCTTCATAAATCTGGCAAATACGAACATCTCGGTAATAGCGTTCCACCGGAAAGTCGTTGAGATAGCCATAACCGCCAAACACCTGAATAGCATCAGAGCAAATTTTCTCAGCGGCTTCCGAAGCAAACAGTTTTGCCATTGAAGCTTCCTTTAAACAAGGTTGGCCTGCGTCTTTCAATTTGGCAGCGTTCTGCACCATTAAACGAGCAGCTTCAAGTTGAGTTGCCATATCAGCAATTTTAAAACCAATTGCCTGATGCTTATGAATTGCTTTACCAAACGCACTTCTTTCAAGTGCATACTGTTTGGCAGCCTCGAGCGCCGCTCTTGCTATACCAACACATTGTGACGCAATTCCAATACGGCCACCTTCAAGTCCCGATAATGCAATTTTGTAACCTTCGCCTTCTTTGCCAAGCAGGTTGTCTTTGCTGATAATACAATCTTCCAGAATGATTTGAGCGGTATCAGATGCATGTTGCCCCATCTTATGTTCAATATTGGCGACGGTATAACCTGGTGTAGTAGTTGGTACAATAAAGGCTGAAATTCCTTTTTTGCCAGCGGTTGCATCGGTGATTGCAAAAACAATTGCTGTATCAGCATTTTTACCAGAAGTAATAAATTGTTTAACGCCATTGAGAATGTAATTATCTCCATCTTTGACCGCTTTTGTTCTTAAGTCAGAGGCATCTGAACCAGCATGCGGTTCGGTTAAACAAAATGCACCTAAATGCTCTCCAGCGGCCAGTGGTTTGAGATATTTTTCTTTTTGCGAGTCACTTCCAAAATTTAGAATAGGCATACAACCAACAGAATTGGTCACACTGATGATGGTTGAACAGGCGGCATCACCGGCGGCTATTTCTTCTAATACGATGGCGGCAGAGGAGTAGCCTATATCGCATCCATGCCATTGTTCTGGAACTAACATTCCATAAAAACCCAGCTCACCTAATCCCTTGAGTGCTTCTGCGGGAAAAGTTTTGGTTCTATCCCATTCTGCTGAAAATGGTGCTATTCGTTCCTGCACATATTGACGTGCAGCATCCTGTATCATTGTTTGTTCTTCGCTTAGGAACATAGATAGTTTCTCTATTAACTCAATTATTGGCAAACTAACAACTTCCCGTAACTTTTTAGAAAAGAAACGGGGAGCATGGTTAGTTATTCACTGTCATCGTAGTTTTATTGCTATCGCCATTGCTGTGGCTTCTCCGCCACCAATACACAATGATGCAAGTCCTTTGTTTTTACCGTACTTTTGTAATGCCGCGATTAAAGTGACGATAATTCGAGTGCCACTTGTTCCAATTGGATGGCCGAGAGCGCATGCGCCACCATGTATGTTGACTTTTTCAGGATCTAGCTCCAATTCTTTAATAGCAGCCATGGTCACAACCGCAAATGCTTCGTTGATTTCAAATAGATCAACATCGTCAACTGACCAATCCACTTTTTCAAGCAGTGATTGCATTGCACTAACTGGTGCAATGGTAAATTCTGCTGGCTTGCGTGCATGAGTAGTATGACCGATTATTTTTGCGATAGGCTTAAGTCCACGTTTTTCAGCTTCAGATTGGCGCATCATTACCACAGCCGCCGCACCATCAGAAATAGAGCTAGCGTTGGCAGCAGTTACTGTACCATCTTTTTTAAAAGCAGGGCGCAGTGAGGGAATTTTGTCCGGTCGCGCTTTTAAAGGTTGTTCATCGTTAGCAACGGTTATTTCTCCCTTACGAGACTTGATAACAACCGGCACTACTTCAGCACTAAAAGAACCGTCTTCAATTGCCTGTTTGGCACGCGCGGTTGAAGTAATGGCAAATTCATCCTGTTGTTCTCTGGTAAAGTTATATCGGCTGGCACAATCTTCTGCATAAACACCCATTGCCTGACCTTCATAGGCATCTTCAAGACCATCAAAAGCCATATGATCCAGTAATTGGCCATGTCCAAACCGATAGCCACTGCGTGCTTTTGGCAGCATATGCGGTGCATTACTCATACTTTCCATGCCTCCGGCAACCATGACACTATTGGTTCCAGCCTTGAGCAGATCATGTGCAAGCATTACCGACTTCATTCCTGAACCGCAAACCTTATTAATTGTAGTGCAGCCTGTAGAGAGCGGTAGTGATGCTCCCAAAGCTGCTTGTCGGGCTGGTGCCTGACCGAGTGCTGCGGGAAGAACACAACCCATGATGACTTCTTCTACCTGATCCGCTGATACTCCTGATCTTTCGACTGCGGCTTGAATTGCTGTAGAACCAAGTTCAGTTGTTTTCAGGCTGGATAGTTCGCCCATAAAACCACCCATCGGGGTGCGTGCCATTCCGACAAATACGATTGGATCCTGTGACATTAAATTATCCTCGTTGATTCATTAAATTTATATCGATGTTGAGTAACTATCAACATCGATTAATATTCTTTAGAGCTTAAACATGCTGTGCTAATTATTTTAACCGATCATGGATGATCAGGCAGTTTCATTAAATAGCTCACGCCCGATAAGCATTCTACGTACTTCCGAAGTACCTGCGCCGATTTCATATAGCTTGGCATCACGAAGTAATCTTCCAGTTGCAAATTCATTAATATAGCCATTTCCGCCAAGACATTGAATTGCTTCCAATGCTAATTGGGTGGCTTTTTCAGCACTATATAGAATAACACCAGCAGCATCTTTTCTCGTGGTCTCGCCACGATCGCAAGCCTGGGCAACATTGTAAACATATGATTTACACGCATTCATAGTTGTGTACATATCCGCCAGTTTTCCCTGCATTAATTGAAATTCGCCAATGGCCTTGCCA
>CBDUHU010000125.1:0-8685 GCA_965366725.1 uncultured Kangiellaceae bacterium | reverse complement strand
CAGAGTTAACTCCTGTATTCCCGATGTGAGGATAAGTCAGGGTAACCATTTGACGTGCGTATGACGGATCGGTCAGAATTTCCTGATATCCTGTCATAGCAGTATTAAAAACAACTTCACCAACGGAATCTCCATCAGCGCCAATAGAAACGCCACGGAAAACACTACCATCTTCTAGAACAAGAATTGCTGGTTTAGATTGAGCGGATTTAGACATAGCAGGCTTGGACAAGACATTCTCCAACAAAAAACAGATACGAAAAAGCGGAAAAGGTCGCAATCTCTTCCGCTTTTATTAATACAATTTTGGGTGATCTGTCGCGATTGCGACGAAATCGAGCTATTTTACGCGATCACAACTGCTTTTGTCTATTCATGGCTTAAAAAATATCCAATAAAAATACTCAAAAATTTGTATTTTTAACGCTAATATTCTCAATAATCGATAAGCAGATGTTGCGTTTTAGCTGTAACTAGTTAGAGCAGAATGCTCACATTCATTTTAATGCTAAAGCACAGCCAAATCCACTTCTTCAGCCTGTCCTATTTCAGCTGGCGATTCATCATTAATAGAATGACTGTTAATTTTCTTTAAATTCTTCAAATAATCTGTCGCACTGCAGCCAACTTCTTCTCTAAACTTCCTGGCAAAATAACTATAAGAGTTAAAACCAACTTTTCTTGCAACTACAGACACCAACTCACCAGCCTCAATCAGTCCAATCGCTTTTTCAATACGAAACTGGTTTAAATAAACCGCAGGTGAAACCCTCAGGCCAGACTTTGCTAAGCGATAATACTGGCGCTCATGAATTCCCATAACTTGACAAATATCGATCGCTTTAAGCCGGTGGTCATGGTAGTTATTATAAACCATCTTTTTAAATTCCCGACAAAATCTGCCAACCGTTACATTATTCTGGTACATCGAATAACTTCCTCTAACTCAATATAATAATGACCAACAACACTGTCTAATGAGACTCATCTATATTCAGTTTTATCATAGGGTTATCTTGTGGCAATTGAGGTGGCGAATAGGTGTCGATGTTATCTTCCCCCCAGCGCGTACATTCAGGAAATGGCTGGCATTCTATTAATATGATCGGTTGCTCATCAATTTCGCCAGGCTTATTTTCTGCTTTACCTTTAGCGGTCTTTTTTTCCGAATAGGCGGCAGCGGCTAAAGAAATCATACATAGAGAAACTCCAATGATTATTTTTTGGGATAACTTACTCATAGTTACTGCTTTTCCTCATTACAATAGCAGGCCAATATCTCAACTTACGGTTCGTTGTGAGCGAGATATTTGCGTAATATTGTTGAAAAGTAACTTGAGAAAAGCTGAGTAAGCTTGTATTCCCTTTTATAACAACTAGTTAGAAGTTTCTATTGCATAGAGGTCGGTTTCAAGATTTCTTGATTCTTCGGAATAAATAATATTTTTTTGCTGATTAAAAGCAAATTTTCGAGAGGGAAGGCTCATTATGTCGCTGTATTCCTGAGTGATAAAATCATACTTCAACAAACGGATCTTATCTTTAACCTGGCCGGAAAAAAGAATTTGGTTTTCACTGATTGCAATTTGTTCTTTATATTGAATGTCACCCAGATTAATAGAGGTTTCAGAAAGGCCATTTTGGTCAAGCCAATAAACTGCTGGATCATTAAACTTGATCACAAGTAAGTCTTTACTTTCACTACCAACAGGTCTGACTATATAGCCATCAGAAACGGTAGTAGCCTGATTTAAATTACTGATAGCGCGCTCTTCTATCCGCCAGCTATTATTTATATTAAGGGAATAATATAGTTTACTTCCATCAGAAGAAAAAACTGGGTTTTTATAAACCATACTATCGGTAGTGTTGTATAGTAATTTCCCTCGTTTATCTACGACGTAAATCTCCCTATCCAGGGTATAAGCCAGGTATTCCCCATCAGAGCTAATTGCAATATCGGAAAACTTTGCATCATGACTCACATTGGTGACTTTAGTCCATTGCTCAGCTCTCTTCACCCATACTTGTGCATCTCCAGAACGCATCGATAAAAATGCCAGGTCACCTGACTCTTCAGCATAAACAGGCAAATAATCATGAAAAGATGAAGAAATAGGGTAGCTAACATCTATATCATTGCCAAACTCCCTTGCAGAAATGTCCCATGCTCTTAACTCTCCCTGCATATAGCCAACTTTATTCTCGGTCAGCTTAAAAGGGTAAAATACCGGCTGATTCAACAGACTTTTCGCTTCAAGGCTATCAACTTTATCAACATTGATAGCTCTTAGTCCCTGGCTTGATCTGACAATTAACTGCTTCTTGTCTTCTTGCCAGGCGGCTGAAAACAAGACGTTTGGTACTCGTGCAATTCGCTGATTTTGCTTTGAAAAGTAATCGTATAACCAGATATCGGTTTCAGAACCACCCACGTAGCGAAAATATACAAGCTTTTCTAGTAACGGAGAATAATTCACATAATAATCACCTTGAATATTATCCGGAGGAGAAGTTAACCTGGTCATTTTTCCATCTTTCAAGTTAAGTTCTTCGACCCTGTATGGTTCTGAGAATGAGGAAGTATGAGCAATCAGCAACCTATCATGATCTTTCCAACTCAATGAAACAGACATCAGCCCATTTAAACATTCAAAAATGACTTTCTGATTAACCAACTTTAATACTTCACTATTAAAATCAGCCACCATAATTAAGCACCGATTATTTTCAAAACGATGCCATGCAACTCGCTTACCATCACTTGAAAAAACCGCTTTTCGATCATTAAATAGTCCGGAAGTCAGCTTTGAATAACGTTCATCCTTTAATTTTTTAGCGTAGAGCTGCCAATATTCTGAATCTTTCGCTTTATGGGACATCATCAGGTTATCGGCAAAAACATAACCATCTATTTCCTGACCTTGCCTTGAGGTTAACGGGACAGTATTAGCCCCACTACTGGTGTGGTTGAAAGCCTGGCTAAAAATAGCCAGAATGCTAATAGTAATTCCGCCAATAACCAGTTGTTTTTTCAGTTTTCCTAAACGCTTTTCGACTGGCGCAACGAACCGATAGCCTTCATTTCTTTTGTTTTCGATAAATGGTTGCTGTGGGGTTTCTTTTAATTCTCTGCGCAACGCAGAAATAGCTTGTTGAATGGTATTATCTTCTACATTCCTGCCTTCCCACACCTTTTGTTTAAGCTCTTCAAGTGGGATATATCGGTGATTATTAAGGTAAAGGTAGGTTAAAAGCTCACTTGCTTTATGCGAAAGCTTACTCTCATTACCTTCGGTATACTTAATAACACGACTATCGGGAGAAAATGTGTGTTTTCCTAGTTGAACATACGAAGAGCTAGACTCAATCATACAACTTCCCTTTCATTATCCTAAGAATATTAGCTTTTCAATGTGAACAACTGACCGTGAGCATCCACTACATAAAACTTCGCTAAATATTGAATAAGAAATCGCCATAGCCATAATATTTTTCATTCGCAAATATTTAGCAATCCAATCAGTAAAAAGAAAACGAGTGAACTTTCCTGTAACTGGTTAGGCATGATAACAGATTGATAGAGTAGAAAGGACGATAACAAGAAGGTTTAAATATCATTTTCTAATGGCCTCTATAATAAGAGGCTCGAGCATACAAGGATATAGCTTATCAAAGATACATTTGGTGCCGAAGGCCGGACTTGAACCGGCACGACCATAGGCCACTACCCCCTCAAGATAGCGTGTCTACCAATTCCACCACTTCGGCATAAAAATTCATAATAACCTGAATAATCACTGATTATTTATCTGTAGAATCTTGTTCGTCTTGAGTTTTTTCTTCCACAGCTTTTTCAGCTTCACTAGCTGCTTCGCCTAGCTCTTCAGCAAGCGTATCAGCTTCTACCGCGACTTCCTTTTCCAGAGGAGCGACCTGTGACTCAAGAGAATCTTCAGCAGCCGGCAACTCAGTATCAAGCGAAGGTGCTACAGTTGAATTCTCAATAGCTGTTTCTTCATCTAAGACAGAGTCAGTAACCACTGATGGTTCAGAGTTTAAATAACTAATACTCAGCGCAATTGCAAAAAACAAAATTGCTAATACTGTCGTGCTTTTGGTCAACACATTACCAGAGCCAGCAGCCCCAAATACGGTGTTTGCACCGCCTGCACCGAAAGAAGCACCCATTTCAGCACCTTTTCCTTGCTGTAACAGTATAATTCCGATTAAAGCAATCGAAACAACCAGATATATAATTAAAATAGTTTCTTGCATTTTCTATCCTGCCAAGGAATAAATTTCGATAAAATCATCAGCTTTTAGCGAAGCACCACCAATAAGACCACCGTCAATATCAGTTTGTGCTAAAAGCGCTTTAGCATTAGTGGCATTCATACTCCCACCATACAAAATTTGTAACTGTTGAGCTATTTCAGCATCTTGAGATGCAAAGTAGGCTCTTAGTTCAGCATGAACCTGCTGTGCCTGTTCTGGCGTAGCTGTCCGACCTGTACCAATTGCCCAAATGGGCTCATATGCAATACAAGCCCGACTAAATGCTGCGATACCAACCAGATCAACTACAGCTTGACACTGGGATTTTAAAATATCGAGCGTCAGCCCTTTTTCACGCTGTTCTAATGTTTCACCAACACATAATATAGGCGTTACATTGTTTTTTAAAGCCGCATCAAATTTCTTTGCTACTTTAAGGTCATCATCAGCAAACATTTCTCTGCGTTCAGAATGACCAACCAACAAGTATTCTACCTGATAATCAGGCAACATGCTGGCACTTATTTCTCCAGTAAATGCACCTGAATCATTCCAGTGAGCATCTTGTGCTCCCAGAACCACATGACTATTCATGCTCAATTTAGCGATATCTGCCAGATGAATGCTTGGGACGCAAATCAACAATTGCTTCTGCGATGATGCAACAGAAGAAGCGACTACGGCACTCGCTAGCTGAATTGCATCGGCTCGCGAACAATTCATTTTCCAGTTACCAGCAATTAATGTTTTTCTTAAATCACTCATTTTCAACCAGAAAGCTTGGCTCACACTTAAAAGGGCGCAAATCTTACCTGACTACCCATCGATATTCAAGAAGTTATCGCATTTGCCTTAAAATATTGAGAATTCTCTGATTTCTATGATTTAGTTTTCAGTGTTAGTTTTGGAAACTCATTAAGTTTAACCCTATTCAGGGAATATTATGTTGCTTTAGGAATTCAATAAAATTCTCGTAGCTCAAAGGTCTGGAGAAGTGGTATCCCTGGATATCGTCACAATTGTTTTGTGCAAGAAACTCCAATTGTTGAAGCGTTTCAACTCCTTCAGCAACAACGTCAAGCCTTAAACTTTTCGCCATTGAAATGATAGCCAAGGTTATTGCGGTATCATCAGCATCAACCACTAGCTCATCAATAAACGAACGATCAACTTTCAGTGCATCAAGAGGGAAGCGCCTTAGGTAGGATAATGAAGAATAGCCCGTTCCAAAGTCATCAATAGCAATTCTTATTTGCATCTCCTTGAGGCGCTCCAGAATATCGATTGCCTGATTAACATCTCTCATTAACATGCTTTCAACAATCTCGACTTCCAACAATCTTGCTGGTACCGCGTACTTTTGTAATGTATTGGCAATTTGTTCAGCCAAATCAACTTGCCTGAACTGCAATGCGGATAAATTAACTGCCAATCGGATTTCTATTCCTTTACTTTGACATTGAGCAATTTTATGGCAGGCACTATCGAGCACCCAATTACCAATTTCTTTGATCAGGCCAGTATTTTCGGCAACCGGAATAAACTCCGCAGGTGAAATATTTCCAAGAACAGGATGATACCAGCGCAACAATACTTCAGCCCCAACTACTTTATTTTTTGATAAATTGAGCTGTGGCTGGAACACCAGACTAAGTTCATCATTTTTTATCGCATGACGCAGTTCATTAGCAAGCTGATGGCGCCTTATTGCAAGTTGATTAAGTTCAGCCTCGTAAAACTCGTAAGTATTTCGTCCAACTTCTTTAGCCTTGTACATAGCAGCATCAGCAGCTTTCATTAACGAATCAACATCTTGTCCATCAGTAGGGTACATGCAAACACCAACACTGACAGTTGTATTAACCTCATAATTAGAAAGTCGAAATGGCGTTTCAAAGCTCGACACTATTTTTTCGACGATAGATATAACATTTTCAGTATCGTGTATTTCATTCAGTATAATGACAAACTCATCACCACCCAGTCTTGCCAGGGTATCCTCTTCTCTTATCTTCTCCAACAACCTTTGACTGGTCGCTTTTAACAGTTGATCACCGACAGCGTGCCCTAAAGAGTCGTTAACATCTTTAAAGTGATCCAGATCGAGAAATAATAAAGACACGATGGTATTTGTTCTGGAGGCTCTTTTTAATGCATATTTGATTCGGTCCATACATAGAGCACGATTAGGCAGTTGGGTTAAAGAATCATAATTTGCCAAATACTGAAGATCTTTAACCGCTCTTTCAAGGCGCTTCTTATTAAGTTTGAGAGCTTCATTTGCAGAGTCTCGTTCATTTTGCTTCAGTTCAATGGTTTCAAGCATATGATTTAATGAACGGGCAAGAGAACCTATTTCGTCTTCTCCATAATAGGGGATCTTGATTGCGTAGTTACCACTCCCACTCACTTTTCGACTGATCTGATCTAGTTCTACTATTGGTCCAGAAATCATTCTCTGCATTCTAAGTGATATTAAATAAACAAGAAATACCAGAACCGCCGCAATGATAATGCTCATAAAAGCGAAAGTTCTAATTTTGGCACGAAAGTTTTCAGTTGATATTTTTAAATAAACAACACCAGAATACTCTCCATCTTTTTGGATAATCGGCGCCCAGACGTAAAGTCGTTCCTGCCCCCAGATAGAGTCTTTATTATTCTTGTATTCTGCCTCACTAATATAAAACTCAGTATTACCTTCGTCTCGAACAGCCAGAATTCGTCCGGTATTATCAAAGACAGCAGCACCAAACCCTTCATTTAACACCATTGAAGTTAGTACTCTCTTTACTGTTTTATCGTCTCCCAAAGTTGTTGCAACCATTACATTATTAGCCAACAGATGCGCCTGAGTCTCAGCATCCGCTAACATCGCTGTTCGACTTATCTGATAATAATTAATCCCAACACCGATCATTCCAACCGAAAGCGCCCCGGAGGAGATAGATAGTATTATGATGATTAATTTAGAGCGTATTGACTTACCCCAACGAATCATAGCGCTTCTCCTACACTTTGGTTTGCCAACCTGCGTAATTCAGCACTTACTTCGAAACCACCTTGATGCAATAGCTCCAGGTCTATTTTCAAAGATATTGTCCTTGGTTCTATCAGTAAACTAAAATGTCCCTGAACAACAGAAGCGTTTTGTAGTGACCTAATCTGTTCGTTGATAATTACTAATATGTTCTGTTCTCTTACCATTTCGGAAAAAGCTTTTACATTTTCAAATACCAGATTATCCAGGAATATTACATTGCATTTATTGATATTTGTTGTTAGTTGGCTAAGTTCCAGCTGGGCTTGTTGATTTTTTTTAGCCATTTCAGACATAAATAGTCTCAATGTCGCTAACCTGTCATCATCAAGGTCAGTACATAATCTTAACTTACCTTTCTTTTGGTTATTCACCCCCGCACCCGCAGGGAAGCGAGTTTGCTGGATAATTTGAACTAATTTGTTGGCTAAGACAGGATAATCCCTGTTAACAACAACCGATGAATTAAGAAGCTGGTGATAGGGCAAGTGCCCGGAAAGCTCAAATGCGTGTAAATTAATCTCAAACCTTTCCGCTGTTGCACTTGTTGCAGGAGATAGGTTGAAATGAACACCTTTTTCACCTAAGGACTCATAATTACCAATCAATAAGGTATTTGACTGCCTCCTTACCAGAGCTAAACCGGGTAATTTATGCTGATCTCTATCGTCAATTAACAGTGCATGGCATTGACTAATTTCAGCACTTCCAGAAACCCTTCGGTGAATAACCTTAATACCTTTCAGTGACTTTTCCTTAAGATAAAATTCAGCAAAAAGCGCAAATGAATTGTTGTCAAAGCTACATAAACGGAACTCATCCTCCCCTACTAATGCAAGGTCACTCTGTGGCCATTCAGTATAATTGATCAAACTTCTGAGCAAATTGGTTTTTCGCAAAGCCTGATTATTAATCACCTGGCCCAACTCTAACAAAGCTCTACGCGGCAAATGACTCGACTCAACAAATGAATCGGGGTTTAGCTCAAAATCAAAAGTCCCACGTTTATTAAGGTAAAGGTTGATATGAGCCCCCAACTTTGCATAACTTTGGCTATCAAGGGAGCCTTCGGCGATGATTAGTGTTTTATTTAACCTGTTATTATCAACCAACCAATCGATATCTATAGGAATATTGCGATTAACGAAGATCGCATGACAATTAGCGATCTCATCCATATCAACAATATTTTCGATTTTTACCGGTACATCATTGATCTTAACGCCATTAAGATTTCGATTAAAATTACGATAGGCTGCAAAGCTTTTGAAAGTACACAATTTGAATGATTTAGTAGATTTTTCTGCAAAATAGCTTTCCAACCAGTCAATTTGCCCTAATAACCTGGCCACAATCAAGGTTCGAGT
>CBDUHU010000124.1:0-8730 GCA_965366725.1 uncultured Kangiellaceae bacterium | reverse complement strand
TGAAGTGAGTGTATCACCTCTAACCAGATGGCCAAATTCATTGTGCCACTTCATTAACGGAGACTTAAGTAGCTGGGATACGTCCTCTGTCACCAATATGTCAGTAATGTTTAGTGGAGCAACTGTCTTTAACGGGGACTTAAGCAGCTGGGACATTTCTTCAGTAACCTATATGTCAGCAATGTTTAGTGGAGCAACTGTCTTTAACGGGGACTTAAGCAGCTGGAATACTTCAGCAGTACTAACAATGCGGTCTATGTTTAATGGTGCACAAGCTTTTAATGGAGACTTAAATAGTTGGGATATTTCTTCAGTTAGTGATACGTCACATATGTTTGAAAACACACGAGCCTTTAATCAGGACTTAAACAGCTGGGATACTTCTTCGGTAACAACAATGTGGTCTATGTTTGAAAACGCACAAATCTTTAACCAGGACATAAGTAGCTGGGATACTTCCTCTGTCACCGATATGTCCTGGATGTTTCGCGGAACGCAAGCCTTTAACCAGGACTTAAGTAGCTGGGATACTTCCTCTGTCACTAATATGCGGGCAATGTTTAATGAAGCGCAAGCCTTTAACCAGGACATAGGTAGCTGGGATACTTCCTCTGTCACTGATATGCGGGCAATGTTTAGTCGGGCACAAGCTTTTAATAGAGACTTAAACAGTTGGGATACTTCCTCTGTCACTGATATGTCGGGGATGTTTGCTGGGGCAATAGCTTTTAATCAGGACATCAGTAACTGGGATACTTCCTCTGTCACTGATATGCAAGCAATGTTTAATGAAGCGCAAGTCTTTAACCAGGACATAGGTAGCTGGGATACTTCCTCTGTCACTAATATGTCAGAGATGTTTAATGGGGCAGAGGCTTTTAATCAGAACTTAAGCAGCTGGAATACGTCTTCAGTCCTTATGATGCAGTCTATGTTTAATGGAGCAAAAACTTTTAACGGGGACTTAAGCCACTGGAATACCGCTTCAGTTAGAAATATGTCTCATATGTTTGAAAACGCGCAATCCTTTAACCAGGACTTAAGCAATTGGGATATTTTTTCAAGCGACATGTCGCATATGTTTAATGAAGCACAAGTTTTTAATCAAGACTTAAGTAGCTGGGATACTTCTTCAGTTAGAAATATGTCTCATATGTTTGAAAACGCGCAATCCTTTAACCAGGACTTAAGCAGCTGGGATACTTCTTCAGTAACCGATATGTCATATATGTTTTATTTGGCTCAAGCCTTTAATCAGGACCTAAGTAGCTGGAATATCTCTTCAGTCAGTAATATGTCCTCGATGTTCGCCAACATAGTACTTTCAACAAATAACTACGATGCCTTACTCCAATCATGGAGCTTGCAAAATTTACAAAGCAACGTTAACTTCGATGGTGGAAACAGTACCTATTCCAGTTCATCGCAAGGGGCAAGAGATACACTCACCCAGGTCTATAACTGGACCATCACAGACGGCGGAGTCGCACCTTGAATTATTTACATAGTGCAACTCCACCGTCGATCAGTCGAATTATTAATCTAATGACCAGGGAGATTTTGGTGCTGTTCCAATATTAATCACACCTATCTGGTTTCCCATTCGTGTTTGAACCGCGGGGGAAACCATTCCTTTTGAAAATAATAAAATATTTAAAGAGCCACCAAAAAGGAAGTTACCAAATTTAGTCTTTCCTTTTGTCACTTTTCCATCAATATCAAAACAATTCACTCGATCTGTTTGTTGACTATCACAGGTATTTAATACCACTGAACCCACAGAATCGAGACCTACTGGAATTGATGCGACATATCCGGTCAGTTTCTTTTTCTTTTTACCTGGCAAATTATCATAGTGAACTTTAATGATAATAACGCCACGCTGGAAAGCCTGAAACTGGCTAAAATCAGTCCCCGGCCGACCAACATTACCGTCCAGAGGTACCCAGTTTGGAAAATCAGGATAGCCAAAAGTACTCGGCGTTCCTATTGTGCCATTTTCAACAACTTCCGCATGAATGACTTTTCCATCAACCGGGGAATGAAAATGATGGTAGGTATTTGGCATTAATACACAAGCCATCCCTGTTCCATCAATAAATTTTTCTTTAATATCATCTGACACCGTACCAAGTAAATCATTGACCGAAATTGGAATATTTTTAACATCAAGTACAGTATCCAGTTGTAGCGGATTTTCAATATATTGACGTTGGTATTCAGCATCAAACTTCATTATTTGAACCAGTGGATTCATAATACAATCGGTTGGTGAAACAATCACATATCCTCGATCAGGCATTGTGACCGGGCGACTTGGATAATTCCCCTCTTTATCACTCTTTAAATTACGTGCAAAAAAATCATTCCAACTTTTATAATCATAATTACCATCAGCTGTTTTTTGATAATCAATAATTTCTATCCTTGGATCTTTAACCCATTGTTTGACTTTTCTGGTTGACTTCCTGCTATTCATATAAGCGAGATATTCGTCATTCCATTGGGAAAGAAAACTTGGCCCGGTTTGCAAAACACTTGCTGGCGCAGAAGGATTACGCCCCTGAACAAAATCCTGTCCCGCCTGATTTTGATAATACATCCAGGCAAAATATAAAATAGGATCTAGCGCATTATCATTATCACCTTCAATTTCTGGTAACGCGGTACACCAGGTTCTAAACATAGAAACCATTTTGGCGTGCATTTTTTTTCCACTGCCGACTTTCCAGGGGTTTTCTCTTGAACCACCATAACTATAACCATTAGGAAGACCTGTCAGTCCTTGATAAATCTTGTCATAAGCTTCTCTGGTTACAGGATCTAATCGATATTGTGTTTGTAAATACTTTAAAGAGTCACCGCAGGGTGATCCTTTGGCTATCGAAAAGCTAGATATCAGCAAAAATGGAAGTGCAATAACTCCCAGAGCAAGAGTTTGAGAAACTACTTTTCTAATTATAGTAATCATGTGTTCTCCTTGTTGGTTTTATATTTCTTATTTAAGCTAGCAGGCGCGAGTAAAACATTCAACCTGGCTTATCTATTATTGAGATAAACCAGTCAATTTTACTGAAAATAATATTATTGCTAATTAACTTGTTATAGTGCGCCAACTCCGTTTATCAGGTATACAAAAGTATCCTCCTAAAGCCAGGCTAATTTACAATTCACAGCCGGGATCTTTAATGTGCGCATCGCCATATACTGCATAAGATAAGCATTTTAGTCCCCCTCGACACTCATTATTACTGGCGCAACTTTCACACCCTTTACTAATGGTGTTTGAACCACGTAAGTTTCTCAAAATAGAAGAACTAAAATAAAGAGAGGCAAGTGGTGTTTCAAATACATTTCCCACTTTTACAGGCATTCTTCTACAGGGATACAGATCGCCATTTGGCATAACAGTTAATAAAGTTTCACCGGCAACACAACGATAAGGCCTGGTATTTGAATATTGAAACTGTAGCGCCCTGTGCATTTTAATTCTAGTCCTGGTATTCACATCCTCGCGGCACTTCTTCTCTTCTTGTTTCATTATTTGAAAAAAAAGATGAGTCTCTTTACTACTCATCAGTAGGCCTTTTCCCTGTTCGGCATTCCCTTCAGGAATTAAACGATCCGACCAAAGAAAGTCGACGTTAAGCTCTCGACAAACCCTGGCAACCTCAGGGAAACTTTGATAATTATTTCTATTAGCCGTAAAAGAAACCATCGTTCTGATATTTTTTGACTTCAGAATAGAAATAGCTTTCTTTGTTGCATCAAAATTTCCGCTTCCACGGATACTGTCATGGATCGGCTTATTACCATCCAGACTAACTTGAATATATCGTGGCTTTAAACGCTTCAGCCAATTACCTTTAGAATCATCAATCATTGTTCCGTTAGTAAGAATAGCAAATGTATATAAATCACTATCACTGGCTATTTTTTCAAGTAACTCAGGGAATTCTTTTTTTACAAAAGGCTCTCCACCAGTCAGCGTAATATGGCCTTTAATATTTGAGCCATTCCGTTCTCTAAAGTGAAGCAACAGACATCTAAACTGATCAAGGATCTCAAATAACCCATCTATTTCAATACCGCCATTGCAATAAGATTGCTGGTAACAGTGACCACAGCGGAGATTACATTTATCGGTAAGATGCCATTGTAAATGGGGAGAAAAAAAAGCTTTTTCAGAGGCCGTTGCTATTAAATTTGACCAATGGAATTTACCCATTAGCCACAGCCTCCACATCCACCACCACATCCACCGCCACAACCCCCATCATTGTTTTTATCATTTTGAAAAACATCACTAAAGGACTTAGAAAGAATTAATGCACCAGCAAACATCATAGTTACGATCAAAAATACAAAATCTGACATTCCATTAGTTAGTCCAACAATAACCCTGACACCACCGATAGACTCAAGAAAAATAAATAACAGAACTCTAATACCATTAATATCAAGTCGACTTAATAAAACACAGATAAGTGCCAACACAACATAGCCCGTAATAAAGCTGCTACCATCTAAAGAGTCAGTATACCGATATACAAACCAGTTACTTATCGCAATGACAACCAGAAATAACGATAAAAAAAATGCTCCCGGTGGATTGCTTTTCAGTGGGATATTTGAAAGTGCATCACTGCCTACCGATAAAGCAGCTTTAACTGGAAATCTTCTGGAACATTTAATACATTTTACTTTTGTCTCAGGTTTTACAGTGATTTTTCTCTTAACTAAACAATAGGGGCACCGAACTTCTTGATAGTTAGACATTCCATTGACTCTCAACATAAAGTAGAACGTTATCTAGTAGTATAAATAAATTGCGATGTAATATTTCTATCTCACTAACATCCAAACTTATTGACTTATTTTTGAGTGCCAATAAATCTTTCAGGATAGAAACGTCAAAATCAAACTTTTTTGAAAATGCTTCTATTCGATCACTGTACTTTACCGGTACATCAATAGTTTCACACCTGAGTACTTCAGATATATCAACAATAAATGATGTCGATAACGATAAAACAAATTTCAGATAAATACGGGATGGACCTCGCTTAGCATAGCAATGGACGACTTTTAATCGAAGATTTCTGAGTGCCTGTTCAGCAAGAAATCGCTCATGACTCAAGGATATATTAAGGCCAGAAAGCACATCATGACCACTTAATAATCGATAGTTTCGACTAATACTCAGAAATTTAACTGCAAAACTAAGTAAAGTCCTATCAAACCCGCGCTTTTCAAGTATAAAAGGTTCAATTTCAGGATTATTTGAAACTAACCCATGTATAGCAGCATGTGCCTCAGGAGTTGAACGGTTAAGTACAATTAATAGATTAATATCAGTATAATTTTTTCTTCCCGAAGTATTTCTAACTGAGCTTCCATACTGAATTAAAGAGTAAAGATTTTCGCCTAATGCAGCTTCAAATTGCTCGCACAGATCTGAACCATTCCTTTTAAATAATCTTCTTAACCACTGCATAGAATATTATCCTTATTTTTTATTGAATATATCAAAATTACCCGGATAAACCAGTTCATTAGATTTTCATTGGTAGAATAACAGATATGAATATAAATTTAACTAAACAACCAATATCTCTAATTTCGATGACTTTATTCCTTTTCCGTGGCAAACTTTTCCCATAGCAAAACTTGGCCGTTAGTAATTTTCTATGACAATATATCGATAATGATTTAAGAGTATGCAACCTTGATTAAACCCATTGTTTTCCTGCAACCTGGTGTGATCATAATCTATGGCACCAGTATTGACACAGATCCTCACAGCCACAATGCAATACAGGTTGTATGGCCTAAATACAATTCGAGGTGTCAGTTTAATAACAATCACTTATCTGGTTTGCTTATTGTCAATTCTCAGGTTGAGCATCAACTCCATTTGAGCGAAGGATGGATTCTCTTAATTGAGCCCAAAAGTGATTTAGGACATGCAGTATCCAGCCAACTTAAAGATCAACCATATAAGACATTTGACTCCTTTTTCACTGACACAATCAAACCATCACTAAATGCAGATAGTGTGGTTCAATATCTAGCACCTTTGCAGATTGAATTAAACCTTACAAGCTATTCCCTGACAACCAATAAAAGTAAGGTAGAAGATCAACGTATTCAACAACTACTAATACAATTGGATCAATGCTTTAACGGAGAGTGCATTAAGCCGTTCAATTGGCGCGCATCGCAAGTTGCCAGTCAGTTGGCCTTATCTGAAAGCCGGTTTCTTCATCTATTTAGTGACCAGCTAGGAATTGCCTGGCGGCCCTATTTATTATGGCGACGTATGATATGTGCGATTAAAGCCATACTTGATGACTCCTCTGCCACTGACGCAGCTTATTTGGCGGGCTTTTCAGATAGTGCCCACCTTAGTAGAACCTTTCGAAGTTATTTTGGCATGACAATTCGTCAGGCCCGTGGTCTTTTTAATAAAGATTAGCTAGTTTATTCAAGTCATAAAGAAGCCGATCAAATATTCTGCATGTAAACCAATTACGTGGACAACTTATGACTGAAATATCAAAGACGTTTCTTCTGGAAACACCAATGTTGAACTTCAACCATTGCCGAATTCAAGCTTTAGTGGAACGAAGAAAATGGCGACATTTATCACAATATGACGCAATAGGCGCGATCTACAAATTCGTCCGTGATGAAATCTACTTTGGTTATAATGCCGATGATCGCTTATCAGCAAGTCAGGTTTTGGCAGATGGCTATGGCCAATGTAACACCAAAGGTACTTTATTAATGGCATTATTGCGTGCTGTTGGAGTTTCAACCCGATTTCACGGCTTTACCATTTATAATGAGTTACAAAAAGGCGCTATTCCTGGTTACCTGATCGCATTTGCACCCAGGCGAATTATCCATAGCTGGGTTGAAGTACTGCTAAATGACCATTGGATTAATTTAGAAGGCTATATCATCGACCAACCCTTTTTAAATAAAGTTCAGAACAAATTTGCTCATCAGTATCAACAATTTTCGGGCTATGCAATTGCAACAAAATGCCTTGCTTCACCAGAGATTGAGTGGAAAGGAGAAGATACATATATACAACGAGAGGGAATTGCAGATGATTTTGGAGTTTATGCTCACCCCGATGATTTTTATAACACTCATGGTACTAATCTTTCCGGCTTAAAAAAAATACTTTTTCGATACCTTCTCCGTCATATCATTAATCTGAATGTAAAGAAAATCCGCTCCAGAGGAATTTGATCCTTTAAAGCTCCTGAAAAACTCAGGAGTTTCATCCTGAAATTAAAAATGTTAAATAATTTTAATTGGAAGATACCAATAGATTATCTATCCAGTAGCAACAATTCCTTTGGTTAACGTAAAATATCAACATAACTTAAATATCGCTGTTGAATTTCTCTTACATAGTTTACTGGCTCACTGCCGCGCACATAACCAAATCTTGCCTTTTTATAGTACTCAGGTTGTTGTAGTAATAACATGGCTTTTTCCACATTATTGAACCACCTGTCGGGTTTTAACTTCATAGACTTTGCGAGCTTTTGTGCATCTCTTACATGTCCAAACCCCGCATTGTATGCAGCCAATGCAAATAATACTTTTTCCTGTAATGGTAAATCATCAGAAAATCGCGCACGCGTCCAATCCAGATACTGAATACCTGCAGCAATAGATTGTTGTGGTTGAGTTAAATCATGGTAGCCCAGCTCTCTGGCAGTACGAGGCATAACCTGCATTAAACCCAGTGCGCCTGCGGTTGATTTTGATTGGGGGTCAAAACGACTCTCCTGAAACATTTGCGAAGTAATTAAGCGCCAATCAAAATCATATTTTCGTGCATTTTCTTTAACCAGATGATCATAAGGTGAAAGTTTTGAGTCTCTCTTTATTCTATTTTCTCGAAATTGCTCTAACTTATTATGATTACCAAAGTATCTGCCTTTAACTACATTATAAAAAGTACCGCGATATATTTTTTTTATGAATGCATTAAGAGCAAAACGTAGCTGCGGATTACTATCTCTCACCGCATAAGCAGAAGGGATATTTTTCTTAAGAGTAAGCGGGGTAATTATATTTTCTCGAAAGCGTTTCTCGATGCTAACTAAATTACTATCTGCGATAGTCAGGTCAATTTCTCTTTCGGCAACTTGTGCAATTAACAGTTCTGTAGAAATACTCTCGCTAGCGGCCACTAGGTTAACGCCAAACTCATCAGCCAATGCTTTGGCCTGCGGCCAATAGACACTCGACTTTCTGACATTCAGTGTACGCCCTTTCAAATCAGTGTAGTCATCAATGGGTAAACTATCTTTATGTGAAACCAGTAGCTCCGACACACGATTATAACCAATACTAAATTGTAATTCCGATTGACGCTCTGCAACTCGGGAAATACCGGCGGCAATAACATCCCCTTTTCCCTGTTCTAACAATTGTTTCATTTGTTGATAATTCTCTGCAACAATTACTTCCAGTCTAAGGTTGTGCAATCGAGCAAACTCGCGCATTAATTCATATTCAAACCCCATCAACTCTCCCTTCCATAAAAAATAAGTTTCTGGACTGTTACGAGTGATAATTCGGAGAGGATAATTTTGCCACTTAATAGTAGAAAAATCTGATTTTCTATTTTTTCGAGAGTTATTGACCAGGTGATGATGAGCAATAAACTCATTTAACTTATTTAATAGATTATCATTATTA
>CBDUHU010000123.1:0-8750 GCA_965366725.1 uncultured Kangiellaceae bacterium | reverse complement strand
GTTGCAGGTAAAGATGCAGTTTTTGCTACTAAAGTTAATGTAGTAAAGAAAAAAGAAACACTGAAAATGGGTGAATTAGCAGAAAAGTTGGGAATTGAAGATTCAAGCATTGCAACGATGAAGTCTGATATTCGCAAAAATATGGAGCGTGAATTAAATCAAGCTCTTAGTGCTAAATCAAAGCAACAGGTGATGGATGCTCTGGTTGAAATTCACGAATTTGATATACCAAAATCGATGATTGATCAGGAAATAGAGAATCTAAAAGCACAAGCCTTACAGCAATTTGGTGGACAGGGCGCTAGCTTACCAGATCTTCCTTCAGAATTATTTGAAGAGAAAGCATCTAAGAGAGTTAAATTAGGCTTGTTAATTGGAGAAATTATTAAGCAGAATAAATTGACTGCTGATAAATCTAAGGTTAAAGCAAAATTAGAAGAACTAGCTTCTGTTTATGAAAAGCCTGAAGAAGTCATTAATTACTACTTATCTGATGAAAACAGACTTAACGAAGTTGAGCAACTGGTTCTTGAAGATAGTGTTATCAGCTTTGTTGAAGAAGGTGCGACTATCAGTGAGAAAGCGGCTTCTTTTGATGAAGTGATGAACCCAAAGAAAGAAGGTGAAGAAGCTGCATAGTTGCTGAGGCCGAGAAGCTAATAAATTCTGAGATACTTCTCTAATTAATTAGTCAATGGCATCTTAAAAGCTCTTTATTATTTACCAACCCGGTATTGAAACTGCTATAGTTAGCCCATATGTTAGCTAAAATGCAGTTTAATACTGGGTTTTTGGTTTTTACGACATCTAAAATATATAAGGATAAAAAATGATGAATACAAGCTCTATGCTTACAGAACAAGCGTTAGGTCTGGTTCCGATGGTTGTGGAACAAACTGCGAAAGGGGAGCGGTCTTACGATATCTATTCACGTTTGCTGAAAGAAAGAGTTATTTTTCTCGTTGGCCAGGTTGAAGATCATATGGCTAATTTAATTGTCGCACAAATGCTTTTTCTGGAATCAGAAAATCCTGATAAAGATATTTCACTGTATATCAACTCTCCAGGGGGCTCGGTTACGGCCGGAATGGCAATTTATGATACTATGCAATTTATCAAGCCAGATATTTCAACATTGTGTATCGGTCAAGCGTGTAGTATGGGGGCTTTCTTATTAGCGGGTGGAGCAAAAGAAAAACGATTTGCATTACCTAATTCACGAGTTATGATTCATCAGCCACTAGGTGGTTTTCAAGGGCAGGCGTCGGATATTGCCATCCATGCTCAGGAAATCCTTAAAATGCGTGAAACACTTAACCAGATTTTAGCGGATCACACTGGCAGAAAATTAAAAGATCTTGAAAAAGACACTGACCGTGATAATTTTATGAGTGCTAAAGAAGCCGCTGATTATGGTATTGTTGATAGTGTAATTGAAACCAGAAGCTAACTTTGTTGGTGACAGAGTCGTATTAATGATGTAAATAATGTGGTAATTAGTCTTTAGGCTGTCGACAAAACCTGTCTGATAGGTCTAAGCTTTAGTAGATAAGTAAAGTATGGCTAATTACTTGAAAATATCGAATGTTAAAGGAAATCGAATGAGTGACAACCGAAAGTCAGGTGGACGAGATGATAGTGGAAAACTACTCTACTGCTCTTTCTGTGGTAAAAGTCAGCATGAAGTCAGAAAACTGATTGCAGGTCCTTCTGTGTTCATTTGCGATGAATGTGTTGAGCTATGTAACGATATTATTCGCGAAGAAATTCAAGAAGTTAGCCAAGATAGTGACCAGACTAAACTACCAACACCTAGAGAAATTAATGACATTCTGGAACAATACGTTATTGGTCAGAATGCGGCCAAAAGAGTTCTATCTGTTGCCGTCTACAATCATTATAAAAGACTGCAGACTGGATCGAATTTAAAGGGCGATGATGTTGAGCTAGGGAAAAGTAATATTCTTCTGGTTGGGCCGACAGGTAGCGGTAAAACCCTGCTGGCTGAAACGCTTGCAAGATTATTGGATGTACCCTTTACTATTGCGGATGCAACTACCTTAACTGAGGCTGGGTATGTCGGGGAAGATGTTGAAAATATCATCCAAAAGCTGCTTCAAAAGTGTGATTATGATGTTGATAAAGCACAACAAGGTATTGTTTATATTGATGAAATAGACAAAATATCAAGAAAGGCAGATAACCCCTCTATTACCCGAGATGTTTCTGGCGAAGGGGTACAACAAGCTCTATTAAAATTGATCGAAGGAACGGTTGCTTCAGTTCCTCCTCAAGGCGGTAGAAAACATCCCCAACAGGAGTTTCTTCAGGTTGATACAAGTAGTATTCTGTTTATTTGTGGCGGTGCGTTTGCTGGAATGGACAAGATTATTCGGGATCGTTCTGAAAGATCTGGTATCGGATTTGCCGCACAAGTCAGAAGTAAAGATGAAAGCAAAAATATTGGTGAAGTATTTAAGGCGATAGAACCTGATGATCTGGTCAAATATGGGTTAATTCCTGAGTTTGTAGGACGTTTACCGGTAGTTGCTACTCTGGAAGAGCTAGATGAGGACTCTCTAGTGCAGATTTTGACCTTGCCTAAGAATGCCTTGACCAAGCAGTATGGTAAGCTTTTTGAAATGGAAGGGGTTACCCTGGAGTTTCGAGAAGATGCACTGAGAGCTGTCGCCCAAAGTGCTATGGAAAGAAAAACCGGAGCCCGTGGCCTCCGTTCAATTCTTGAAAAGGTATTGCTTGATACTATGTATGACCTTCCTTCTTTAGAAGGAGTAACAAAAGTAGCTATTGATGCTGCTGTTGTTGATGGCGAATCAGAGCCTTTGTTAATATACGAGAGTCAGGATAAAAAAGTCGCATCTAAAAAGTAGTGTTAAATCTAAAAAGCTGGCTTAATGTCAGTTTTTTAGTTTAAGTCAGGTGTATTCTTACGCTTGAAATAAATGCTCATAGTCCCAATACAAGAACAAGAGACAGGAAAGTGATTAATTTTGGTATATTAAAGTGATATACCAACAGTGAACTTTTTACTAAACCCGTGCCATTTAAGTCTAACCCATTCTTCGAGCATTCTCTTCATTGTGAAGAGAGCTAATTGAAAGAGAATTATTATGTCGTTAATACCAAAAGCAAATAAAATTCCGGTTTTACCTTTACGGGATGTTGTCGTTTTCCCCCACATGGTTATTCCGCTTTTTGTTGGACGTGAGAAATCGATAAAAGCACTTGAACGAGCTTCTGAAACCGATAATCAAGTAATGCTGGTCGCACAAATCGATGCAAATAAAGATGAACCTGGAATTGAAGATGTATTTTCTCAGGGGTGTATTGCGAACATCTTGCAGATGCTCAGGCTTCCTGATGGCAATTTGAAAGTTTTGGTAGAAGGTGTTGATAGGGCTTCCATCAGTGAGCTAGAAGAAGCTGAGGGCTTTCTTTCGGCAGAAGTTAATACAATAACTGCGGTAGCTGTTAATGCCGAAGAGCAAAGTGCAATTGTTCGTTCAATTAAATCAATGTTCGAGGGTTATATAAAACTCAATAAGAAGATTCCTTCTGAAGTGTTAAATACTGTTAATGCGATTGATGATGCTGAAAAGTTATCGGATATTATTGCTGCGCATCTGGTATTAAAAATTAAGGAAAAACAAAAAATTCTGGAAACTGCTGATGTTTCTGCACGCCTTGAATACCTGATGGGACTAATGGAGTCTGAGATCGATCTACTTCATGTAGAAAAGAAGATCCGTGGCCGTGTAAAAAAGCAAATGGATAAAAGTCAACGAGATTACTATCTTAATGAACAGATTAAAGCTATCCAGAAAGAGCTTGGGGATGACGATAGTCTGGGCGATATTGATGAGTTGAATGCTAAAGTAAATTCCGCAGGAATGCCCAAGGAAGCAAAAGAAAAAGCAATTTCTGAAATTAAGAAGTTAAAAATGATGTCGCCAATGTCGGCCGAGGCAACGGTTGTACGTGGTTATATTGATTGGATGTTGAGTATTCCATGGAAAAAAAGAAGCAGACTTGACTCAGATATCAATAAAGCTCAAAAGACTCTTGAGTGTGATCATTTTGGACTGGAAGAAGTAAAAGAAAGAATTCTTGAGTACCTGGCGGTACAAACAAGAGTGAAAAAACTAAAAGGCTCAGTTCTTTGTCTGGTAGGGCCTCCAGGGGTCGGTAAAACTTCTCTAGGTGAATCTGTTGCTAAAGCGACTGGGCGTGAATTTGTCCGAATGTCACTAGGCGGGGTGCGTGATGAAGCTGAAATTAGAGGACATCGAAGAACATATATTGGCTCGATGCCCGGTAAAATCATTCAAAAATTGAGTAAAGTAAAAGTTAGAAATCCACTCTTTCTGCTGGATGAAATTGATAAAATGGCAATGGACATGCGTGGTGATCCAGCGTCTGCTTTGCTTGAGGTTCTCGATCCTGAACAAAATTCAAGCTTCAATGATCATTATCTGGAAGTTGATTATGATCTTTCGGAAGTGATGTTCGTTTGTACTGCTAACTCAATGAACATACCTGGACCATTATTAGATCGAATGGAAGTGATTAATCTATCTGGTTATACTGAGGACGAAAAACTCAATATTGCTTCTCGGTATTTATTACCCAAGCAAAAGAAAAATAATGGGCTTGATGAAAAAGATATTCACATTTCTGAATCTTCGCTGACCAATATAATTCGTTATTATACCAGAGAAGCGGGTGTTAGAAATCTTGAGCGGGAAATCTCAAAAGTTTGTCGAAAAGTTGTTAAAAAATTAATGATGGACACCGCTAAGTCTTCGATAAGAGTCAATACCAAAAATCTGGATAAGTTTCTGGGAGTTGAAAAATATGACTTTGGCAAGGCTGGAGAAAAAGACCAGGTCGGACAGGTAACTGGGCTTGCCTGGACCCAGGTTGGTGGTGACCTTTTAACCATTGAGGCTGCTGTGACCAGTGGTACGGGAAAAGCAACTTCTACAGGGCAGCTTGGCGATGTTATGCAGGAATCAATCAAAGCAGCAATGACGGTTGTTCGTAGCAGAGCTGAATCGCTTGGCATTGAAGAGAATTTTTATCAAACAAAGGATGTTCATGTTCATGTTCCTGAGGGAGCGACTCCAAAGGATGGTCCTAGTGCCGGTGGGGCTATGTGTACCGCATTAGTTTCTGCCCTTACAGGCATTGCAGTATGTCGCGATGTAGCGATGACTGGAGAAATAACTTTGCGCGGTGAGGTACTACCTATAGGGGGGTTGAAAGAAAAGCTTCTAGCAGCTCATCGAGGCGGTATAAAGCGTGTCTTGATTCCAACTAAAAATGTGCGGGATCTGAAAGAAATTCCTGCAAATGTTATTGGTGATCTTGAAATTATTCCGGTTAAATGGATTGATGAAGTGCTCGAAAAAGCACTGGTGAGCATGCCTTCACCAATTACCAGAGAAGAAAAAATTGAACCGAAAGTTAAAAAAGCAACAAAATCGGTGAAATCTTCTACCAAGACAGTCAAGCCGCACTGATAAAAATACAGGCGGTATAATTTTGGTGATAAATGGATAAATTAGTAAAACGTCACAGATTCACTATAAAATGACGTTATTTTGACCAAAGCCGCGGTTTTTCTGAGCTTAACGGCATTTGTTGCTTGACAGGCAAATTGCTCCGTTGGTATAAAGTTACCCGCGCGAGGGTTATCGTAAATAGTCTTTAACTCTCTGCTCTAAAACTTAACAGATAAGAATTAAAGGGGAATTAAGTGAATAAATCTGAACTTGTAGATGCAATTGCATCCGGCGCTGATATTTCAAAAGCTTCAGCTGGTCGCGCTTTAGACGCGATGGTTGATAGTATCACCGAGACACTTCGTAAAGGCGATCAAGTCGCTTTAGTTGGTTTCGGAACTTTTTCAGTGAAAGATCGTGCTGCACGCACTGGTCGTAATCCTCAAACGGGTAAATCTATCGAAATTCCTGCTGCAAGAGTTCCTGGATTTAAGGCTGGTAAAGGGCTTAAAGACGCGGTAAACTAGCACTCCATTTTGATGGGCGCTTAGCTCAGTTGGGAGAGCATCGCCCTTACAAGGCGAGGGTCGCTGGTTCGAGCCCAGCAGTGCCCACCAACTTAAGACAGTTTTTAATTGAGAAAAAATTGTTTAAGAATAATGCTGCTTAAGTTTTCGAGTATCAGGAGCGGTAGTTCAGCTGGTTAGAATACCGGCCTGTCACGCCGGGGGTCGCGGGTTCGAGTCCCGTCCGCTCCGCCATATTAAGCGCGCCTGGATTTGGCGCGTTTTTTTTGTTCAAGACATATTATAATTAATTTATTAATGAGCGGTTCGCTATGTTAGATAGTATTAGAGAAGGGGTTAAGAAACCCTGGGTAAAGGTTGTAATCTTCGCGATTATTATTTCGTTCGTATTTGCGGGAGGCTTTTCTGCTTCTTCATTATTGGGGGATCCCAATGCTGTTGCTGTAGTTAATGGCGAAAGCGTTAGTCGTAATGAATTTCAAAGAGCGCTTGCAAATGAGAAAGCACGTCGTGCTGATTTTTATCAAGCGAATGTAAAAACGGAAGACGACGAAAAGAACTTTCAGGAAAATGTTTTACAGCAACTGATAACATCAAAAGTTTCTGCACAATCGGTACAGGAACTAGGTTTTCGTTTATCGAAACCAGCGCTGAAAAAAGTGATTCAATCTGAACCCAACTATCAACTTGACGGTAAATACTCTTCTTCACTAGTGGAACAGACACTAGCTCGAATTGGAATGAGCCGTGAAGAATTTAAAAGAGCCTATCAGAATCAGGAAACAGCACGCCAGTTAAATGCTGGATTGTTTCAGACTGACTTCTCGCTTGATGGAGAAGTAAGAAAAGAATATGAGCTGATGTCGCAAAAAAGAAGTGGGCGAGCACTAAAAATTGATTTTGCGCTATTTAATCAAAATCTTGATATTAGTGAAGAAGAAATATCTCAATACTATTCTGATAATCAGGAAAGTTTTAGAATCGAAGAGACTGTTTCTGTCGATTATCTGGAACTATCGGTTGCAGATCTACAAGCACAACAAGTGCCTACAGAAGAAGAAATTCAAACTTACTATGATGATAATCTGGCCAGATTTAAATCAGATGATCAACGCCAGTATTCGCATATTTTGATACTATCTAACGGTGATGAAGATGCGGCACTGGAAAAGGCAAATGCGTTGAGCAAGAGACTTGATGCAGGAGAAGATTTCGCCGAGATAGCTAAAACAGAATCTGATGATATCCCTACCAGAGAAACCGGTGGTGATTTAGGTATTCTACTAGAAGGTTCTCTTGACGAGCCTTCTGAAGAAGCTGTGAAGCTCCTGGTCAATGCTGGTGAAATAACGCAGCCAGTCAAGCTGGACTTCGGGTATCAAATTTTGAAACTCACTAATTTGATAGAAGGTGAAACTCAATCTCTGGAACAAGTCAAAGATGAGTTATTGCCGGAATTATCAAAGCAACTTGCTGAAGAAGCTTTTTATGCAAAGTCTGAAGTTTTAAAAGAAAAAGCTTATGAGTTTGCTGATTCTCTATCTGAAGCTGCCGAAGCTACTGGATTAGAAATCAGAACCAGTCCTGCATTTGGGCACGGAGAATCAACCGGACTTTTTGCAAATTCTGATGTTAAAGCGGCTGCATTTAGTTCAGATGTAATGGATGGACAACTCAATTCTGAAACTATTGAAGTTGGTGATAATCACCTGCTTGTATTACGAACTAATACCCATACACCGAGTGTGATTCAACCTCTGGAAGAGTTGACCGATCGAATTAAAAACATTATCACTCAGGAAAAGGCGAAACAAAATGCAGAAGAATTAGCTAACACCTTGCTAACTTCTCTTGAAACCAAAGAGCCAATTGATGAGTTGCTTACTGAGAAAGAACTAAGTTGGGTTGATTTGGATAAAATAGAAAGAAACAATGCGACTCTAACTTATCTTGCCAATTCTGAGTTTTTCAAAATGTCGAAGCCAGCGGAAGGAAGCACCAGTTATCAGTTAGTTGAAGATTTTCAGGGCTATACTATCTTAATGCTTAATGCGGTTGAAGCTGGTGATTGGGCAGAAGCTGAAGATGCGGACAAGACTCAACGAAAACTATATGTGAGTAGCTATTATTCTAATGCTGGTTACCTGTCCTATGTGCAAAACCTTAGAAAAAATGCTGAAGTGAAACGTAACCAGAACCTTCTCGCTCAGTAAACTAAAAGTGATTCGGTTGCAAAAGGCGTATTTATACGCCTTTTTTTATGACTGAGTGATTTTAAAACAGGAAATCTGGTGTTGATCTTCAAGTGCCGTCAGCTGTGGTTTATTGGTCTGACATTGTGTTTGATAGAAAGGGCATCGATTTGTAAAGCAGCAGCCGTTTTGATTGAGCTGGTCTTTTTTACTGAAGTTAAGACGGCTAAACTGAGGAAAGCGATTTCGATACATCGGCGTGCTAGCGAATAAAGATTGCGTATAGGGGTGCATTGGTTGATCAAAAATCTGTTCAATATTGCCATACTCGACAACTTCGCCTCGAAACATAACCATGACTCGGTCCGCAATATGTTCAACGACATTTAAATCATGCGAAATAAACAAGTAGGATATTCCCATCTCTTCTTGCAACTCTTGCAGGAGATTTAGTATCTGAGCTTGAATTGATACGTCAAGTGCGGATAAAGGTTCGTCTGCAATAA
>CBDUHU010000122.1:0-8756 GCA_965366725.1 uncultured Kangiellaceae bacterium | reverse complement strand
TGTGAATCATTTCCTTATTATGTGAATCATAAAATTTAGCCTATCAAGTTAGAACTATTTTGCCTTTTGATCAATACAAATAATGCGATATTAGTGAAAATTAAACTAGTGAGATTAAATTGACTTGGCTTGCTTCAGCAGGTACAACAGAACGACATCGAGTTCAGGGAATCATTTTGGTGACCAATTCAAATAATAATAAAAAGACAGTTGGTGTATGGATTTGCAGTGCACTGGTAATTGGTAATATGGTTGGTTCTGGTATTTTCCTGTTACCATCGTCGTTGGCTCAATATGGAGGGATCGGGATAATTGGTTGGTTAGCGACAACCTTTGGTGCACTTATGACTGCGTTAGTGTTTGTGCGTTTAAGTCGCCGTTTTCCAAGGCAGGGAGGACCCTATCGTTATGCGTTTGAAAATTTTGGTAGCTTTGCAGGGTTCTCGGTTGCCTGGTCTTATTGGGTATCAATCTGGTGCGGAAATGCGGCTATTTCAATTGCCGCAGTTACTTATTTGAGTTATTTTTGGCCCTCTTTACAAGAGAACTCTACTTACGCTGTTGCCGTAGCATTAGCATTTGTCTGGATGACAACATTATTAAACCTGAAAGGGATTAAAGAAGCGGGTATTTTTCAGTTAATTACAACTATCATTAAGTTTTTACCACTCGCAGCAATTGGTATATCAAGCCTTTTTGTATTTGATATTGAGTCATTTAAACCATTCAATCTATCAGGAGAGCCTATTATTCATTCTGTGACTGCTACTGCAGCGCTAACCTTATGGGCTTTTCTGGGGTTAGAGTCTGCGACTATTCCTGCGGACAACGTTAGTAATCCCGATAAAACTATTCCAAAAGCAACATTAATAGGCTTTCTTGCTACCGCTGTTGTTTATATTTCAAGTATGGTTGCAATTATGAGCTTACTTCCTTCTGATTCGTTAGCAAAATCCGGTGCACCATTTGCCGATGCCGCAAGTGTAATGTGGGGAGACTGGGCTGGAAGTGCGATTGCTGTTGTAGCTGTTATTAGTTGCCTTGGTGCACTTAATGGCTGGACTTTATTACAAGGCCAGGTGCCAATGAGTGCCGCCAGAGATGGATTGTTACCGAAGATTCTATCTGATCAGGATAATAGTGGTGTTTCAAGTGGTGCATTAGTAATTTCCAGTATACTGATTTCAGTTTTAGTTATTGCAAACTTTAGTGAAGGTATGGTGAGCTTATTCACCTTCTCCATTCTGGTTTCAACTCTCGGCATATTTATTCCATATTTACTGTCGATTGCTGCAGATCTTCGTTTTATTGTATCTGGATGGAATAAGAAATCAGACTACTTTAGTTTATTGACCGCTATTTTTGCACTTGGATATTGTATTTGGGCAATCAGTGGGATTGGTAGTAAAGCGATGTTGTGGGGAGTAGGTTTAATTGTCGCCGGATCACCAATTTATTTGATAATGAAAATAAAATTGAATGCTAAGTCAAAACTATAAACTTAAAACGATCAGATAATATAGAATAACTAAGAAAGTAGATTTAAAAAATGCTGCAAGGAAATTTAGCTTGCAGCAATCACTTTTTTAGATGTCTGATTTATCAATTGATCATATCTTACTTTCTGGCCATCTTTTAATCGCTCAGCGCCCCTTATGACAACATTTTCCCCTGCTTCGATATTTCCGTTTACCGAGACTTTACTGCCTGCACCTGCACCAACAATAACACTGATTTGATGGGCATTGTTTTGCTTGTCTACAGTCATTACAAAAGTATCCTGCTGGCGTAAAATTAATGCATCTCTAGGAACCATCGTTGAAACATTCGGCATATCGCGAGGTAGCGAAACTGATACCGCGTTACCACCCATTAAACTGATATTAGAGGCATCGAGTATGACTTCAAATGTCCGTGAATTTTGATTTCCCGCTGGACTCCAGGTACGGATCGGAAATGATTCGAGGTTATTTCCCCATTTGACTAACATTTTATCGCCTCTTTTTAAAAAGGAGGCAATGTTTAATGGGGCTGCTACACTGATATCAATGCTGCGTGGGTCTACCAGTTGTACCAACACTTCTCCTACAGTAATAAATTCACCCTGCTGTGCCATTCTTTGATTAATCCTACCGTCAAATGGCGCACGAATTGTTGCTCTTTCAATTGATAAATTTATTCGCTTAATTTGTATTTTAAGATTGTCTAGTTCTTCGCTTGCAATAGCGAGATCTTTTTCTACTCGATCCAGTTCTATAGGTGGTGTACTTTTGTTCAAAAGTAATGACTGTAGTCGTTGTTGTTGCTTCAACAAATAGTTTTGATTGATCTTTTGTTGGTTTAACTGACTATGTTTTTCTGCTAGTAAAAGTTCTTCCTCCTGACTGTCGAGTTTTGCAACTGCTTGTCCTTTTTTGACTTTAATACCAATATCTTTGATCCAGATTAAACGACCATTTTTTTCTGAAGATAGTTGAGCTTTGAGTCGATTAGTCACGTTTCCAGGCAACCAAATAGCAGGCGTCATATTTTGTTCGGTTACTTTACTAATGGAAACCAGTTGAGCATCGGGTGGACTTTCAACTGCATTTATATCAAGCGAAATATTCATTAATAAAATAAAAGGTAAGCTGGTGGTAATCAATTTAGATAATTTCATTAGATTGTCCTGTTTATACCTTACGGCCTGGAAGTTGAATAAGTGGAACAGATTTACTGGTGGTTATATGTCCGAAATCACTTGCTTTGAGTCTCAATAGACAAGGTAACAGGACAATTGTAAAGATTGTACTTACCGCTAAACCGCCAACAATTACTACCGCAAGACCACGATAAATGACACTACCAACGCCTGGCATAATCAGCAATGGAAGCATGCCAAAGAAACTTGTCAGAGTACTCATAAAGATAGGTCTAAGCCTTCTTTCCAGTGCTTGCTGCACTGCCTGCTTTCTTGTTAGACCTTTATGTTCAGCGGTACGTGTTTGGTGAACAAGTAATATTGCATTGTTAACAACTAGTCCGAGTAATATTACAAATCCAATCATTGTCAAAAGATCAAGAGGTTGAAATACGAATAGGTTTAATAGCCTGATTGAGATGACACCACCGACTGTTGCTAAAGGTATTGTAATCAAAACTAACCCGCTGTCTTTAATAGACCGAAAAAGTGCTGCTAACAGTAAAAACAGAATAACTAAAGCGAGAACAAAATTCTGTCCCATTACACTAATCGCTTTATCAAGCTGATCAGCACTACCTCCGTATTGAATACTCGCTGCTAGCGGAAGGCTTGCGATGAGCTTTGGTGTCACTTCACGTTTTAAAGTATCGATTGTTTCTTCCAGCGACCAACCCTGTGGTGGATTTATATTTAGTGTAATTGTTCTCTGGCCATCAATTCTGGTTATTCTGGATGGCCCAACGGTTCGTGATATATCTACCAGTTCACGCAATTGGGTGACGCTACCCTGATTGGTTAATAAAGGAGTGTCAGCCAGCTGATCTGGCGCATCCCATTTATTAGCTCTTAGAATGATATTCATGCGTTTGTCACCATCAAAGTGTTGACCAACAAACTGACCATCGCCGAGTGTTCGCACAATGGTGCCAATTTCCCGCCTTGACCAGCCGTGTTCGACTATTGCCTGATCTTTTGGACGCAATCTTAATTCAGGTTCAGCGATTTGAAGTCCTGGATTGGCATTTACTGTTGCGCCGGGGATTGCACTGCGAACCCATTCTATGCCTTTTGCCGCAGTTTCTAATAGTTGCTCTTCGTCTTTTGATTGTAAGTGGATAGCAACAGAGCGGGCTCCACCAAAGCCTCCAAATAGATTTCCTTGAAACGCGACAGCACGAGTATCCGGTAAGTCTACCAGAATCTCTTCACGAACTATTTGTAGCATCTTGTCGACTTCTGATTGCTCTTTAACTCTTACTCCCATATCTCCACCAAATGGCCCGGTAAAGATATAATAGTTTTTCAGAGCAGGTTCTTTGCTACCGTCCATATAAGGTTGTAAGCGAGCTAGAATGGGTTTGACTACTTCTTTGTCAATTGTTTCTGGATTAGCGCCTGGAGGAAAACGTAAATTAGCATCTACAGCATCCCTCTTTACTGGTGGCAGGTAGTCTAATTTTGGAAGAGCCAACCAGGTGATAACTAAGGGTAAACTAATTAATGTTAGCATCAAAAGAATTCGTCTTCGGCTACCATTGGTTATGGAAATAACTAAATTGGTTATTTTTATCCAAAGCTGCTGATTAGGATCTTCAGCGCTTTTTTCCTTAATTAAATATTTGGCCAATACCGGTAACAATATAGCTGCAACCAGCAAGCTAACTGAAACCGCAATAGCGATAGTTAATGCCAGATCTCCGAAGAGTTGGCCTTCAATGCCCTTGAGAAAAAATACCGGTAGAAATATCGCGACTGTGGTGGTGGTTGAAGCAAGTAAGGCTGGCCAGACTTGTGCGGTACCCTGCTCTGAGCTAACGTGTTTATCTTTTCCTGTACCTTTGATACGCAATATATTCTCAAGAACAACAATTGCGGCATCTAATACCATACCAACAGCAAAGGCTAATCCTGCGAGTGAGATCACATTTAAAGAACGCCCTGTAATTTGCAGCACTATAAAAGTGGCTAATAATGAGATAGGTATTGCGGTTGCGATAATAAGGGTTGCCCTGGCTCGACGAATAAAAAACCATAAAATCGAAAGTGATAATAATATACCGGCGAAAAGATTACTGGTTACAAGGTTTATTGCGCGATAAATAAAAACTGAGGCGTCAAAAGACTGAACCATAACTAACTGTTTTTTTAGTAATACCGTTTCGTTAATTTCATCAACTTGCTGCTTGACTCTGTTTAAAGTCTGGAGAGTATTTGCCCCATTGGCTTTGTTAATTCTAAGAGAGAATGCCGGGTTACCATTCTGGTAAGCGCTGTTATTTTTGTCCTTTCGTTTAATACCAATTTCAGCGATGTCTGCTAGTTTTATGTTTCTTCCATTGCGATTGACAAGTATTAAATTTGACAGTTCGTCAGGCTGATACTTCCCGTTAAATCTGAGCGTATACTGACGCCGACCAACATCGACAGATCCACCAGACACATCATTTCCTGCGGCGACCAGCCTGACCAGTTGAGGTATTGTTATGCCAAGTTCGGAGGCTTTGACCGGATCAAATTGAATTTGCAGTTCTTCCTGGTTATTCTGGTTAAATGTCTCTACACTCGCTACGCCTTCTATACTTTCAATACTCGGCCTGATATTTTTTTCAACGAAGTCGATATATTCTGTTATCGCTTTCTCATTTCCTGGTAGTGATTGTAGAAAGAAAAATGTTAGCGCTGGAGAGCCACCACCAAAGCCTCCCAACATAATTTGTGGTGGAGTAGCATCATTGGGTAATGGTGGAATTCGAGTCATACGACTAATCACGTCTATCAGAGTCTGTTGCATATCGGTATCAACGCCAAATTCGAGGTTGATAAAAGCATTTCCCTGATTCGCAAAAGCATTCATTTGGGTTAAGCCTGGGATCCCTTTAAGTACTCTCTCCTGAGGTTCGATGATTTCAGATTCAATTTCTTTTGGTGATGCCGCTCTCCATTGGGTTTGAATAGCAATTCTTGGTCGATCAATATCTGGAAATAACTGCACTGGTAAATTAAAAAGACTCATAATGCCGCCAAGCAATATGATTGAAATAATAACGGCGACTGCCGCCGGACTTTTTAAAGCGATGGATGTAAGTTTCATAGAAGCAGTTCTCACATTAAGACTGTGAAAAGGTTAGCATTATTTAATTTACAAAAAATAAATTAGCGATTAGTTGAGTTCAAATCAGGTTAAGTTGTGGATGCTTTTACATTTTGAAATATAGTTATTTCAAAATGTAAAAGCTTGTTAGAAACAATAAAAACAAAACGGTGAGAATGAACTAATAATTTGAATTTTAAATAAATGTTCAGGTTAGATAAGAACTAGATGATGTGCTTGATTTTATCACGATAGCTACGACTCATTTTTAATCGCGAGCCTCCCTTAAGTACTAAGTAATATTCGCCGTTGATATGTGAACAAACTTTTTCGATCATTTCCAGATTAACAATTGTAGAACGGTGTATTCGTTGGAAACTATTGGGGTTTAGTTTTTCTATCAGATTTTTCATTGTACTACGAAGCACATGAACCTGCTCCTGGGCGTGAATGCACATATAGTCTCCAGCGGCATCTACCCAGGCAATTTCTTTACTTGGTACAAGTGTTATTTCTCCTCTATCCTTTATTGCTATTTTTTCAGGATAGGTTTCTGTTTGATAGTCTTCACCCGCGATCATCTGATCAATTTTAGCGGGTGTTTCTCCCGTTATATTTGTGATTAAGTCCATCAATCGTTTTTTCTGGTTTTCGCTATCTGTTTGTACCATATGTTGGCGAACACGTTTAACAGCCGTACTTAAACGCTCATCTTCAATCGGTTTTAATATATAGTCAACGGCATGAATATCGAAAGCTTCAACTGCATATTGATCAAAGGCAGTTACAAATACAACTAGCGGCATGGTATCGCTTTGAAGCTTTCTGACAACTTCAAAACCATTAATTCCTGGCATTTGAATGTCCAGAAATATTAGATCAGGGGAAAGTTCTTCTATTGTCGATAATGCCTCACGTCCATTTCTGCATTCTGCAATAATTTCAATATCCTGATATTTTTCCAATCGCAGGGTCAATCCTCTGCGCGCCAGCGTTTCATCATCGACGATAATAGTTCTGATTTTAGACATAAAGGTTTTCTCAGGATTAATAAAATAGAGAATCTAAGTCATTATGAGTAGAGTGCTAGTTGTTAATCAAGTTTCAAATGGTAAGCGAATATTAACTTGTAGTCCGCTGGGTATTGCATTTGAAACTGAGAAAGAGTGTTGTTCTCGATATAATTCAGTGAGTCTGTTTTGAGTGTTCTTTACACCCACACCACGACTTTCAGGTAGCTGTCCATTGATCAAGGTTATTCCTGGACCGTTATCCTTTAACTCAAGAAGAAGTTCATTGGCAAATACTTTTGCGTGCAGACTAATGACTCCGCCATTTTCTGAGTTGGCAATGGCATATTTTATTGAGTTCTCGACTAATGGTTGTAAAATCAAACTGGGGATAAGAGCTTTTTCTGCTTGTGGCTCAATATCAAAGTCTAACTCGAGTCGTTCTTCAAAACGAACTTTTTCAATACCCAGATATAAATTCAGAGTCGTTATTTCCTGCTCTAGTGTTACTTTTTGCATTGGGTCATTATCCAGCGAGTAGCGCAGAAAATTTGATAATCTGGTGACCATTTCATTAGCCCTGAGTGTATGCTTTTCCAGGACCAGTGTTGAAATAGCGTTAAGTGTATTAAATAGAAAATGTGGGTTTAGTTGATAACGAAGCATTTTGAGTTGTGCTTCATGGGCTAGCGCGTTAGCTTTTAAAGCTCTTTGGCTAGCTTGCTGCATTCCCTGATAAAATTTTATTCCGAAATATAAGCAGCTCCAACAGATAAAAATATAAAATATACTCGACATCCAACCGAAATATCCTGTCCAGGATTCAGGGCGAAAACCGTGCTTATAGAGATCCCAGTATGCAATATTACGTGGGACAATCCAGATTATACTACAAACGTATGAAGCAACTATAATGGTTACTATGCGAGTGGTTGCAGAAGTGTTCCAAACATGACGATAAACTGGTCGCAGTAAAAAGCTGATAATCAGACCCAGTAGTGCATCAATCAGCAAAACCCAGTAATAATCGATTGGTTTGTCCCAGTAAAAAGCACCAACATATGAGCTAAGACAATATCCAGCCCAGCCAACGACATTCAAAAAAATGAATAGATGATTATTGTTGGTTATCAGTTTGCTTCGGTACATAGATCTTTATAAGAAATTTTTTTTGGAAATTGGTTTTAATTATTATAAAACAAATTATCTTTTAGAAGTTGCATTCTGACCTACTAAGCATTCAGTTTAACTGATTTACGTTCATTGGGTACAAAATATAATACTTTTTCGTATAAGCAGTATTATACTTGGTGAATAATAGATGTTTTTTACTAATTTTTATAGTCTGAGTTATAAGGGGGTCTAGTATGAAGCGATTAATGCTAGCTGTGAGCTTACTTGCAGCAACCAATATTATTAATGCGGCTGAACAGGCTGAATATAATGTTGAAGAATATTGCAAACTAGTGGGGGAGTCTAACAGTGTGTATGGGGAGCGCCATAGTAGAGCCTATGCCAAAAAGTTGGGACAGGTTCCCAGCAATAGACAGTGTATAAAAATAATCAAAGCGCTAAATTTGGCCAAAGGTCATACGAACCCTTCCTGGGACTACCGGTTTAATAAGCCATACAAAGGTTCGACAAGACGATTATCATTAAAACAGATAGATAAGCTAAGAATGACCGATGAAAAAATTTGGTGAAAATAACAGATTGTTTAGTCTTTGTTGTATCCCAAAAACGAAAAAAGCCAGCTAATTAGCTGGCTTTTTTGCTAGTAGTGTTTGCTTAGATTAGCCACACTTCTTAGGTCCACCTTTGCAAGGCTCTGGCTCTGGGTCAGTTCCGCCGCCATTATCACCAGTACAAGCATTTGCATTTAGGTATGCACTTGCTGCTGCTGCTTTAACAATACCGTATCCGAAGTAATCGTCACGTCCAGCTGCACCTTGATCTTCAGCTGATGCTTTCA
>CBDUHU010000121.1:0-8805 GCA_965366725.1 uncultured Kangiellaceae bacterium | reverse complement strand
TTTGTGAACAGGCCTGTACACTAAACACCGGATTTGGCGCAGTCACTATCGGAGCGATTGAAAAAAATATCTCTGATTTAGCGCTGGCTAAGCAATGGCGGCCTGATTTATCAGATGTTGTCGCTGTGAATAAAAAGGTTGCCATAATCGGTGCTGGTCCTGCTGGACTTGGATGTGCTGAATTACTTGCAAGAAATGGCATTGAAGCCGTTGTTTTTGACAAATATCCTGAAATTGGCGGGTTATTAACCTTTGGTATACCCGGCTTTAAATTGGAGAAGGCTGTTATTGAACGACGTCGTTTGTTTCTTGAAGATATTGGTATTAAGTTTCGCCTTAATACCGAAGTGGGAAAAGACATTGCTATTGATGACATTAAATCTGAGTTTGACTCAATCTTTCTTGCTATGGGATGTTATACAAGCGTGACCGGAGATCTTACCGGTAGTGATGCTAAAGGTGTTATCAACGCATTAGATTTTTTGATTGGAAATGTTAACCAGCAGCAATCCTATGGAATGGATAGTTTTCCATATCATGATGTTCAAGGAAAAAATGTCGTTGTGTTAGGTGGCGGAGATACTGCAATGGATTGTGTTCGTTCAGCAATTCGTCAGCAGGCGGAGTCTGTCACTTGTGTATATCGCCGTGATCAACAATCTATGCCGGGGTCAAGACAAGAGATAATTAATGCGACTGAAGAAGGAGTAAAATTTTTATTTAACCGTCAACCTCTTTCAATTCTTGAATCAGATAATAAGGTTGTCGCTGTTAAAACAGCGGAAACCCGACTGGAATCGAGAGAAGGAGATGATAGGCCACAATTTATTGTTAGCGAAGAAAATATTGATGAGGTTAAGGCTGATGTTGTCATTCTGGCATTCGGCTTTAAGGCAAGTCCGGCTGACTGGTTTGATTCATTAGGGGTTAAACTGGGCGATAATGGTCTGGTGAAAACGATTGAGAGCAATCAACATGATGTTTCCTATTTACAACAAACTCATGGTGAGAAAATCTTTGCTGGTGGAGATATGGTTAGAGGAGCTGATCTTGTGGTTACTGCAATTGCAGAAGGGCGAGCTGCGGCAAGGGAAATTATTGAATTATTTGAGTTATAATTTTATTTCTATCAGTAAATACTTTAGCCGTCAGTCAGATAAAAAGGTAAATAAGTGGGAACAAAAATAACTCGCCATATTGATCTGTCGAGTAACAAAAAGTGGTTAAATGCGACAGAGAAATCTTCATTAAAGGAAATTATTGAGTCATCATTTTCCGGTATATCAGCGACAGATTATCTGGATAAATACTTTTATGATCAGAAAGCGTTTAATAGAAAATTAAGACTGTTTTATGATCACAAAAAACTTGTTGGTTATTGTTTACTCACTTTTACCAGGGTAGAGATAAATAATCATGATAAAGTGGTTTGTATTGGTGCCTCTGCTGCCTTTTATCCAGCTTATCGTCACGGAAACCATACTATAGCGTTTTCTGTTAAAGAGGCGTTTAAATATGCATTCATTCACCCGTTAGATAAAGTTTACTTTGCAGATACCATGCTTAGCCCCGCCATGTATCGAGTTGTTGCCAAGAATGTTGGCATTATCTATCCACATGAAAGAGTTGAACAAAAAGGGGGGGATGTGCCGGAAGAAGTTGTCAATCTGGTTAAAAAACTAAACCCCGATACTACTCAAGAAGAAAGCTCAAAGTACTTTTCTCATCGTATTTATGTTGCCAGAAATAGCAATTACTGTACACAGGATATTGCTCGATTTGTTAACAGTGATAAGCCTGAAATTGCTTTTTATTGTAAAATCAATCCACAGTTTAATGATGGTTATGCGGTACTTACAATTGTTCCAGTTTCACTAAAACAGTTGATAAAGACTTTATTAATCAAGTTTAAGTTTCTGTCTTAACTTGTGGACCAGACAGCTCTGCAATATGAATATTATTTTTTGAGCCTTGCTTAACTTTGTACATGGCAAGATCTGCCTCCCTGAGCAAAGAGTCTGGTTTATTACCATGCTCAGGATATAGACTGATACCAATGGAAGCGCTGATTGCTATTAAATGTGAATCACTGATACTGATAGGATTTATTAGTGCATTGAGCAGTTTTTTAGCAACTCGAATCGTCGATTTTTTATCACTACAGTCATATAGAAGAACGACAAATTCATCACCACCTATACGTGCAACCAGATCAACTTCACGACAATTGTTACTAAGTCGTTCAGCGATTTTTTTTAGCACTGTATCACCTGCTTCATGCCCGTGATTATCATTAATATTCTTAAAGTTATCTAAGTCAATAAATAGCACCGCGAGTAATTTTTTATCTCTTCTAGCCTGTTTGATTGATTGATTAAACTTAAGATAAAATAAGTTTCGATTGGTTACACCGGTTAATGGATCAGTGTGTGCTTTCAATTTTAATTTATCTTCAAGTAGTTTTTGACTGGTAATATCGATAGCCATTGAAACCATATACACATTGCCTTGTGTATCTTTTGAGATAAATGCGTTATTCCATTGACACATGATAGTGTGTCCTGATTTGGTAATATTTTTACTCTTTATTTGATAAAATTGGTTTTTCTCAAAGAGCTTGACTAATAGTTTTTTTGCAAGCTCTATCTCATCGGCAGGGACTAGAAGTTCATAAGCTTTTTTTCCTATCGCTTGTTGGGCAGACCAACCAAATGTTTTTTCAGCCTGCTGGTTCCAATCTATAACATTGCCATTAACATCAATAATAAGCAGTGCATTTGGGACATTCTCTATAATTGTGGTTAACCATTCCTGTGTTGCTCTGGATTTCCTATTTAACCTGACAATATAAATCGAAAGAATGATTAACATAAAAATAAAGAACATGGTTGCTGTCAGCCATGGTTTAAAGTTCTCTATATTTAATGGTGGCGAAGGGCTATATAAAAATCCATCTAAACTGTACTCGTCCGGTAGCAGGTTTTGCTGTTTGTAAGTTTGTGCTATATGAAACCAGCGACCAATATGCATATAACCCGGTTCTACCAGGTCAGGTTGAATTAATTCTTTCATTTTATCGGCTTCAAACCGCAAGTGTTCAATCGAGTGACGTTTGCTGTAGCGCTGGTAAATTAGTTGAATAATTTCTTCCGGGTGCTTTAATGCATACTTCCAGCCTTTTAAACTTGCTTGTAGAAATGCCTCTACTCGCTCAGGGTTTTGAGTAAGTTCATCCTGGTTAGTAAACAGGTTATCGCCATAAAAATCGATGCCGCCCATCAATGGTTTAAATAGTATATAGTCCACGTTTTCTTGCTTAAGAGAGTAAGGTTCATCGGTTATATATACCGACATTGCCGCTACTTTTTTGTTTAACAAGTCATTAATGTCAAAGCTGTGTTCGATAATATTCAGTTGATCCCGAGCTAATCCTTCTCGCTGTAAATAAGTTAATAACTCAGCGGAGTTAGGTTCAATCATGATTAATATATCCTGAATATAATTCGTTGATGCTGTTTCCTGGATTGCCAGTGCTAACGGCGAATGTTGAAATATGACCGCTAGCACAACCACTGGAGCGCCTTGATGATGAGAGAGTATAAGGTCGGTAGTACCAACACCATAATTGGCATCACCTTGAATCACCTGATCAACTGGATCATTTCCTACTTTTGCTTCGCGAATAATGACGTCTAGTCCAGCATCTTTGTAATAACCTTTCTCACGCGCCGCATAATAACCGGCAAACTGAAACTGGTGTTTCCATTTTAGCTGGAGGGTAACAGTCTCAAGAGCGCGAGTAGATATGGGTATGAGGCACCAATAAAGAAAGGACAGTACAAACAGGTTCTTCAGCAAAACGACCCTCTAACGTAAATCAAGCATGAATAGTTAATGTATTAACAAAACTGGTACACTATCTGGAGCCCGAAAGTAGTGATGCTCCTTAATAATACCAAACTCTTTTAGAGATATTGAGCCTTATCCGGTTAAAAGTAAACAGGAATTTGTGTTAGTCAATGGTCAGTTAAAAGAGTAGCGCTAAAAATGGTTTAGCCATCCTGGGCTGTATTTAACAAGTTGTAGCTAGCAATCAACAAGTTATCTATTTGGGTTTCATCAAGACTTTAGTTTAAAGTGTGAATATTACCAAATTAGATACTTAATTATTGATCCGGAGATTCATCCAATCTTTAGTTAACACCATTAAAAGTATAGACGCAGGACTGTTTCAGCAACACAGGCCATACGTTTGCTATTTTCTACTTCAATACTGACTTCATTAACCAGCTCAATGCTTTTTCTCATTGGAGTAAGGCCAACCAGTTTTTGTCTGGCTCTGACTCGTGTCCCTGATTTTACAGGAAAAGGAAAGCGCACTTGATTTAACCCATAATTGACAGCCATTTTAGCTTCCGGGTAAGGGTTATTGGTATCATCAACAGAGTCTGTTAGCTTTGGGAGTAATGCTAAGGTTAGAAAGCCATGGGCGATAGTTGTTTTAAAGGGAGACTCTTTGACTGCACGTTCAGGATCAGTGTGAATCCATTGTCGGTCACCTGTGACTTCGGCAAATTGATTGATACAGGTCTGATCGACGGTAAACCACTCTCCAATAAAAGTTTCCTGATCAAGTTGTTGCTCTAGCTTACGATACATTTCTGCTGCTGCAGGAATAAGCACAAGTGGCTTTGGTGCATCTTCTTCCTGTTCTTCGTCTTCAAATGGATTAAATTTTGATATCCATGGATTATTTAGTGTATTTGAAATGGTCTTACTTAATAGCTCAGACAGGTTTTTAAACTGAGGTTCAATTCGCGCTCGAAACTCAGCATTATTTTGCTGAAATCTCTGTTTTTTGTCTTTAATGAATTCAACTACATTCATTGGTATAACTCCGGTGGTTTTGCTTCCATATTATGCGGTTAACTACTTGAAGTATCCTGTTAGTCACCGTAGCCTCTATTATACAATGGTCTAATTGCCCAACACCATGCTATTGTTAGCATATGTTAAGTTAATGTGACTATTTCGCATGTTTTTGAGTATATTCAGGCAATGATGATTGGGATTGTTGGGGTTTTACTCCTATTGCTTATTCTGGGTCCCCAGTGGTGGGTAAGCTATATTTTAAAAAAATATCAGCGAGAGCTTGATGGTATGCCCGGTACTGGTGGTGAACTTGCCTCTCATTTGCTCACTCGATTTAAACTGGATAAAGTGACCCTGGAGGCAACAGATGAGGGCAACGATCACTATGACCCTCAGTCAAACACTGTCCGCCTGAGTCCAAGCTATCTATCTGGCAAATCATTGACGGCCATTGCGGTGGCAGCCCATGAAGTAGGCCATGCGATACAATTCAACAAAAATGAACCAGTCAGTTTCTTACGTAAGCGTTACCTGGCAAAAGCACATCAGTTGCAAAAGCTAGGCATCGGACTGTTAATGGCTTTGCCATTATTGACCACCTTGATTCGAATACCCCATGCAATTGCTCTGACCGCTATTATCGGGCTACTAACATTATTATCTTCTGTTTTCATTTATGCGGCGATTCTTCCGGAAGAATGGGATGCGAGCTTTAACAAAGCACTACCTATTTTGAAGCAGGGGGAATATATCCCTGAACAATATATGCCTGCGGTTCAGCAGATCCTTAAAGCCTGTGCATTAACTTATGTAGCCGCCGCGCTTGCCGATATATTGAGGTTATGGCGTTGGTTAGCGGTGCTAAGGGCATTACGTTAGCCAGAGAGCCTGAAAGGGCGCTTTCTTTCTCTATGTTTACAATTTGTAACAGTTAACTAACCCAATGAGTGGCTTATGCTATTGGTGTGCTTCTTGAGAAGATACTGTTCAACTGATACTGTAGGCGGCTAATTATCAGGTTTAGGGAAAGTAAATTGAAAAGATTATTTTTGTTACTCGCAATTATTGGCTGCGCATCATCAGTTATTGCTGAAAGTGGCTATCAGGTTCCACCTAAAATCATGGCCGATTTGGTCGATGCACCCCGTCGTCCTGGAGCGGTTATTGCACCAGATAAAAGCTGGGTTGCCTTATTGAAAAGACCGGGGGCGCCGGGTATCAGTGAGTTAGCACAAGCAGAAGAAAAGCTTGCTGGACTGAGGATTAACCCTGCTATTTTCGCACCTAGCCGTTCTCGTGGTTATACGGGGATTGAGTTAAAGAGCTTAAATGCAGACCGCGCATTGGTGATATCAGATTTACCGGAAGGTAAGGTAATGAATGTTAGTTTTTCACCTGATTCAAAGAACCTGGCATTTATTGTGGAAAACAGCGAAGGTTTATCTCTATGGAATTATAATCTTAAAGAAGCCAGATCTCGTCAGGTTGCCAGTCAATATATTAACGCGTCATTGGGTGGTAGTAAGTACCAATGGAAAAGAGATTCCAGTGGCTTCTACACTCGCCTGACGGTTGCAAAAGCAAGCCAGCGACCGCAACCTTCTTTATCGACAACAGAACCAATTATTCAGACTTCTACGGGTAAAAAAGCTGCTGTCAGAACCTATTCAAACTTATTAAAAACGCCTTATGATGAGGTTTTATTTGAATTTTTAACGACTTCTCAGATTGCTCAGGTGAGCCTTGCCGGAAAAGTTACTATGTTAGGCAAGCCTGGTATGTATCGCAGTTTCCAGCTTTCACCTGATGGGAATTATTTGCTTGTTGCTCAATATAAGAAACCATTTTCATATCTGGTTCCAGCCTATCGTTTTCCATTGCTAACTGAAGTCTGGAATAGTAAAGGTAAACTTATTCGTCAGGTAGCTGATTTACCTTCTGGAGAGAGTATTCCAAAGGGATTTGATTCGGTAAGAGAAGGGCGACGAGGAATAAACTGGCGTGGTGATAAAGCGGCAACATTAGTATGGGCAGAGGCTCTTGATGGCGGTGATATGAATGCCAAAGTTGATTTCCATGATTCTGTTTATTTATGGGGGGCTCCTTTTGTACAAAAACCATCTCTGTTCCAGAAAGTTGAGCGCCGTTTTGATGATATTCAGTGGGGCAACGAGAATTTTGCCATTATTAGCGATTGGCGCTTCAGTGATCGTCAGGTTCGTGCATGGAAGTTTTCTCCGAATGACCCGAAAGCAGAAAAAATTCTTTTTCAACAACGTTCATATAATGACCGATATAAAGATCCGGGTAATTTTGTTTATCAAAAAAATCAATATGGTGTCGATGTCATTAAAGTTTTTGGTAACAACAATAAAGTCCTGTTAACCGGTCGCGGCGCTTCTCCAGAAGGTAATATTCCTTTTATGGATGAGTTTGACTTTTCCAACCAAAGCAAAAAAAATCTATGGCGTTCTGAAGCGCCTTATTATGAACGAGTCGTTGTTAGTATTAACGATGCTGCAACTCAAGTTCTTACGTTAAGAGAGTCACAAACAGAACAACCAAACTTTTTTATTCGTGATATAAAAAAGAACACTATGCAACAGTTTACCCACTTTCCGCATCCGTCACCGGCTTATGTTGGGATTAGTAAAGAGCTAGTTAAATATCGACGTAAAGATGGTGTTGAACTAACAGGAACTCTCTATTTACCACCTAATTACAAAAAAAGTCAGGGACCTTTACCTGTACTGATGTGGGCGTATCCGCTGGAATATAAGGATAAGAGTGTTGCCAGTCAGGTGACTGATTCTCCTTATGAATTTGTCCGTGTAAGTTATTGGGGGCCAATGCCTCATCTTGCACAGGGCTTTGCCGTTTTTGATGACCCAAAAATGCCAATTATTGGAACTGGTGGAGAGCTACCAAACGATACATTCCGTCAGCAATTGGTTGATAGTGCTCAAGCGGCAGTTGATGTATTAGTTAAAAAGGGAATTGCTGATCCGGATAAAATCGCAATCGCGGGCCATTCTTATGGAGCATTTATGGTTGCTAACTTACTAGCCCATAGTGATATGTTTAGGGCTGGTATTGCACGCAGTGGTGCTTACAACCGAACATTAACACCTTTTGGATTTCAGGGGGAAGAAAGAAGTTTTTGGGAAGGCCAGCCGGTTTATGCCAATATGTCACCTTTTTTCCATGCAGAGAAAATTGACGAGCCAATGTTAATGATTCATGGTAAAGAAGATCCAAACTCAGGTACTTTTCCAATGCAATCGGAAAGAATGTTTGCTGCGATTAAAGGATTAGGCGGAAATGCAAGGTTGGTAATGTTACCCCATGAACAACACGGTTATCGAGCGAGGGAATCATTGCTTCACTTAATTTGGGAACAACATCAGTGGTTGGAAAATTATGTAAAACCTGACCTTGAAAAAGGCTCAAAGTAATAATGAGTATTAGTTGAAAGCCCCTGTTTGGGGCTTTTTATTTTAACCAATTATCGAGAAGCATTTTTCACTTGAAATTTAGTCAGTTGAAACTTATTTTTTTTGGTTTATTGGTGTTGTTTCTTTCAAGTTGTAGCACCATTCCAATGACTTCTTTGCTTAAGTTTGCCAGTATGGATCAAACTGATTTTAGTCTGATTGATCCACGAGCAATCAGAGTAAGAATTAGTTTAAATGAACCTGCCGAGTTGGAAGCAAAAGATGTTAAATTAGTTTTACAGTTTAATTATTCGGGCGATGCTGAAAAATCTCATTTAGAATATCTTTTTTTGCTCAAGCCTTTTGCGACCCGAAAAATTGCTGCTAAAAAGAGCTGGTTTAGTAACGCGCCTGAAAAATCACAATATGAGTTTTTGATTGCTGAAACTTCTGTTCGAGAATTTAGAAAGTATCAACGAGAATTTTTTAAATATGGTCG
>CBDUHU010000120.1:0-8818 GCA_965366725.1 uncultured Kangiellaceae bacterium | reverse complement strand
TTTTTTGCCTGAATCAACCATCAGGCAAACAGTGGTGTTTTTTAAGTGCGGCCACAGAGAATCAAATCCAGGTTGATATGAACTTTATCAAAACCTAAACTCAGGATTGATTGGGTCCTTCAGAAAATTAAACCCTAACTCCAGATAAGAAAAATGCTCCCCAGGATAGTACTAATAATCCCCAGGGCAGATAGAGCCAAAAACGACGATTGTCAGGTTTAGATTCTAGCGTCAAAGATTCGTCACTCTCACTTTCATTTGTCCGTTCAATCGACTTAACCCGTTTAAGGTTTTTATCAAGTTCCCTCGCCTTGGATTTCTGCTTCTTTTTATACTGCTCAATTCCTTTCTGAATACCCTGAGCAATTAGTTTAGTCTGCTCCTTGGTTTGCCCGGGCCGCTGATTAGCCCTGGCAAGCCTGTCAGCCTCTGCAACGGTTTGCTCAGAAACCCCAGTCTTATATTTAGCCATAATAACGATTTTCCAGATTGAGTTTTTATTACTAGATTATTAATTCTTCGGTTTTAACTCTGATTTTGGCAAAGCTTGTAAAAACCGATCAAGGTGATTAGCAAATGCCTGACGATCACTTTGGTTTAACGCTGGTGGTCCGCCAGTATTAATCCCACTGGATCGTAAAGTATCCATAAAATCCCTCATATTCAAACGAGAGCGAATATTATCAGAACTAAACAATTCGCCACGAGGACTGACCGCCTGCGCTCCTTTATCAATCACTTCTGCGGCCAGAGGAATATCACTGGTAATCACTAAATCGCCAGCGCAAACACGTCGAACAATTTCATCGTCGGCAACATCAAACCCTCCAGGCACCTGTAACATTTTAATGTTCTTATCCGCCGGAACAGAAATACTCTGATTAGCAACCAAAGTCAGTTCAACTCTGGTGCGACGAGCCGCCTTAAATAAAATCTCTTTGATCACCACCGGACAAGCATCTGCATCAACCCAGATTTTCATTTCACTTCTCTATCCTGAAAATATTAAATATATTGATTATATATACAGCGCTAGTTGTTTCGGTGAGACTTTTGATATTCTTTTGCATAAGCTTCAACCTGCTTCCATACCCGTAATAAATTACCGGAAAGTATTTTGCCAATATCAGTCTCGCTATACCCACGATCTAATAACCCTTGAATTAAATTTGGATAACCGGTCACATCTTTTAGACCCTCAGGTAAACTATCACCAACACCATCAAAATCAGAGCCAATACCAACATGCTCTATCCCAACCAGATTAATGATATGCTCAAAGTGATCAAGTACTTCATCCATAGTCGCGTAGGTAAAAGGTGTCTCACTTCTGTATTGTTTAGTAAATTTTTTCACTTTTTCACTATCAGCAGATAGATTATTTTCCTGCATAAACGTCTTGCGCGCTGCCTTTAAACTATTGTGATTATCAATTGATTTTTGAGAAATAAAAATAGATCCCAGATTAATTTGAATGACTCCACCGTTTTCTGCCAGTTGCTTGATCATCTGATCACTCATATTACGTTCAAAGTCAGGAATAAAAAATCGAGCCGACGAATGTGAAGCAATCACCGGAGCCTGGCTAATCTCCATCACCTGAAAAAATGCCTCATCGGAGATATGAGAAACATCAACCATCATCCCCTGCTGGTTCATTGCCACAATCAGACTACGACCAAAATCAGTTAATCCACCAGCAGGTCTATTAGTGTCATAGGACGAGTCAGAAATATGATTAGCCAGCCCATGAGTTAAGGTAATATAGCGAATTCCCCGTTTATAAAAGTGATTTAAATTGTTCAGATCTCCCTCAATTGGACTCCCGTTCTCCATCCCCATTGGCATTGAAATTAAGCCATTGGAAAAGTTCTCTTCCAGTTGTTCACTGGTATAGGCGAAAGCAAATTTATCTGGTGACTTATTAACAATATTTTCCACCATATCGATCAGCTCATCGGCAATCTGTTTGCTGCCACCTTTTTGCTGGTACTCAGACGGAATATAGATAGACATAAAAGGCGCATCCAGACCACCAGCAACGGCTCTTGGATAATCAAAATCTCCGTGCTCTGTCGCCATAGAAACATCCTCATAGCGACTCTTAAGACGATGAGGTAGATCAATATGGGTGTCCGCAATAATGTACTTGCGAGCAATTTCTATTGCCGATAGGGGTTTATCGGGATTTGCTTCAGGGACAATAGATGAAGCTTGTTTTACCGGTTTATTTTGGTCATTTGCAGGAACGCTCTGACTATTATCCTGACAGCCAGGCAGGCAGCTAAGAGTCAGGGTCATCCAGACCATTGCCACCAGTTGATGATAATTTTGATTAAAGCTTCTCATTGAGTTCTCTACAATCCAGGTAAAAAACTCACTTTGCCTATCGATTGTAGAAAAGTCAAATTGATCAAGAGAGTCCTGCCACTAAAATAGCCGCTCGAACTTTACTTGTTATGTTTGGAAAATTTCTTATAGCGGCTACGGTTACGTCTCGATTTTTCCATTAACTCTTCCGTCACTTTCTTTTTCTTTCCTTCAAACGGATTCTTACTTTCTTTGAGTTCAAATTTAACCGGTGTGCCGACTATTTTCAGTGCTTCACGAAAACTCTTTTCCAGATACCTGACATAAGATTTAGGCAAAGATTTGGTCTGATTCCCGTGAATCACAATACGTGGCGGATTATGTCCGCCCGGGTGAGCATAGCGTAGCTTTATCTTAAAACGACCACCAGCAGGTGGTTGGTGTCTGGCGACTGTCATTTCAAGAATACGGGTCAACTTTGAAGCAGACATTGAAACCCGGGCACTGGCATAAGCCTCATCGACAGCTTCCCATAAATGTCCAACATTTGTACCGTGTAAAGCAGAAATAAATTTAACTCGCGCAAAGTCTGCAAAATGTAACCTGCGAGTGATTGCCTCTTTCACATCAGTGCGTTTATCATCACTCATGTTATCCCATTTATTAATCCCCAGAACTATCGAACGACCAGCATCAATAGCAAATCCGAGTAAATTTAAATCTTGTTCCGTGATCCCTTCTCTGGCATCAAAAATCATAATGACAACATTTGCATCATTGATTGCCTGAAGCGTCTTTAATACCGAAAATTTTTCAACCGTTTCTTTAACCTTACCTCGCTTTCTGACACCAGCAGTATCAATCAGCGTGTATTTTTTATTACGTCTTTCCATTTCGATGTAGATCGAGTCACGGGTTGTTCCGGGTAAGTCATAAACAACAACACGTTCCTCTCCCAACATCCGATTAACCAATGTCGATTTGCCAACATTCGGTCGACCGATAATTGCTAATTTAGCACCAGTTTCTGTATCGTCACTGGGTTCACCCTGCTCGCTATCTGGAGTATCAACTGACTGGTTAGCAGCAATAACCGCTTGAGCACCGGGTAAAATAACATCATCAATTAACCGTCCAACGCCCCTTCCATGAGCAGCTGCAATGGCTGAAACAGAGTCAAAACCAAGTGAAAAGAAATCACTCAAAACAGTATTTTGATCCATTCCATCAACTTTGTTGACGACCAGATGAATTTTCTTATCTTCCTGACGTAGTTCTTTTGCAAAGGCCTCATCTACCGGCGTTAACCCCTCTTTTGCACTCACAATGAACAAGGTAATATCCGCTTCTCTGACCGCTTGCATCGACTGATCAGCCATCAGACCATCAACACCGACTTCACCGCCAGTAATCCCGCCAGTATCAATGATAATAAATGCCTGTTCCTGTAACGTTGCATGGCCATACTGGCGATCCCGTGTTAAGCCGGGTAAATCGGCCACCAAAGCATCACGAGTTCTGGTAAACCGATTAAACAGGGTTGATTTACCGACATTCGGACGCCCAACCAGAGCAATAACGGGTAGCATGATAATTAAAAACCTATTTCTTTTTTACAGCGTAAAGTTCGCCGCTATGACCAAGCAAAATTACTTTATCTTCAATCACTAACGGCGTGGCAGAAATCCCTTCCGAGTCAAGATGCGTTCGGCTCAACATTACTCCATCCTTGCGCGACAACCAGTGCACATAACCTTCAAAATCAGCAACCACTACTTCATCGCCAACGGCAACCGGTGTTGTTAACATGCGTCTATGGAGGTCTTTTTGTGACCATAAAACGGTTCCATTAGAACGACTAATTGCACTGACAAAACTATTTTCGTGGGTAACCAGTAATAACAATTCAGAAATACTGATTTCTTCAAAAGTCGATAATTCCCGTTTCCAGACAACTTCACCATTACGTGCATCAAGATGCACAAGATTACCGTTGTATGAAGCGACGTAAATACTGGTTCCACTCACTTGCGGTCTGATATCAACATCAACCAATCGCTGAATTTCCGAACGACCAACCGGCGCAGTAATGGTTTTTTCCCAGGCCATTCTGCCATTAGATAAAACAAACACAGCCAATTTGCCATTGGAAAAACCAGAGATCGCAGCTCCACCAGCAATTACCGGCGACGAGTTACCACGCAAAGTTAGACTGGGAATGGATTGGTCATAAAACCACTTCTGCTCGCCAGTTTCTATATCAAATGCGGTAATTTTTCCATCAACCGAATTAACGACTACATGGCCTTCACCGATAGCCGGGCTGGAAATAATCTCGCTTGATACCTGTTTACGCCACTTAACGCTCCCATCTTGCGCATCTAACAGAAAAAGTTCGCCCTGTTGACTACCGATTGCGATCAACTGATTGGATACAGCCGGGCCTCCACCAATTTCTACTTCCAGTTCCACTTTCCAGATAATCTTTCCATTATCAGGATTAACAGCAGCAACATGTCCGGAGTTATCGGCAACAAATATTTTTCCATGAGCAAACACAGGTGCAATCTTAATGGTTTTATCGGTTGTTCCTTCACCAATTTGAGTCGACCATTCAGTTTTTATTGAAAACTGATTATCCAGATCAACCAATGGATCCGGTTCATAAATATCCGGCTCATCACCACAACCGGATAACAGTAGCGCAGCAATTAACAAAGCTAGGTAAAACCTTCCCATTACTTAGAATCCTCTGGCGTTTCTGTTTCTGTTTGAGCTTCGGCTTCGGTTTCAGCTTCGGCGACATTAACATCCAGTGCTGATAATTCATCAATTTTAATTCGCAAGCTTGGATGACGTGCAGTTACCTCTGTATCAGAACTTGCAATTTTATAGGCATCAAGTGCTTCATTCTTGCGTTCAAGCGCAATCAGAGCATCACCCTTAATCATATTAGCCAGCGCGTAATAACCTGACTCATCAGAAAAATCAACCAATGCTAATGCGTCTGATGCTTTATCCTGTTCGATAAGAACTCTGGCAAGACGGATTTTAGCCATTGATGTCAATTCATTATCTGCGTGATTATCAATAACCCAGCTAAACTCAGCAGCGGCCTTATCTAACTCACCGGCATCAACCGCATGTTTGGCCAGATTAAAAGCCGCCAAAATAGCATAACTTGATTCAGGATAATTTGTTTTAACGGCCAGAGCACTCTCAACCAGACCAGTTTTATTTTCTGTGTTAAGAATTTCAGTCACTTTGTTATACATATCAGAAGCATTTTCCTGATAACTAACCTCCTGATTATTCCAATACTTCCAGCCACCAAAACTCGCCAAACCTAAAACAGCGCCAATAACCAGCGGAGTACCATTTTCGCTCCACCATTCTTTTAATCTTTCTACTTGTTGTTCTTCTGTTTCGTAGCTCACTTTTCGCTCCTAAATTTTAATGCTTAAATTCTATAGTTTTACAGGTTATTTATGCTTCGCCGGATCAGCCCTATGTCAGTTAATCCAGTCGCAAAGGCTATCCAGTAGCTCTGTTTGTAATAGTGTTCTCTGTTCTTTTTCGCCGCCCAGAAACTTCACAGTGGCACTTTGATTCAGCACTTCTTCCTCACCAAATATCACCGCAATTCTGGCTCCCGAACGATCAGCTTTTTTCAATTGTTTCTTAAAGTTACCACCACCACAGTGCAATTGAACTCGGCAATGAGCCAGACGATCCCGGATTTTCTCTGCAAATTGCGCCCCAGTATTTTGTGCTGAGTCTCCCAACATGCAAACATAGACATCAACTGGCGAAGAAAGTTTAGCTTTCAGTTCATCTTGCTGTTCTAGCAATAAAATGATTCGCTCCAGTCCCATGGCAAAACCGCAGGCAGGACTTGGCTGTCCACCCAATTGTTCAACCAGTCCATCATAACGACCGCCAGCACAAATTGTCCCCTGAGCGCCTAAATCAGTAGTCACCCACTCAAAAACAGTGCGGTTATAATAATCCAGACCACGTACCAGAGTAGGATTGATAACAAATGAGATCTCTAAAGCATCCAGTTTTTCACATAAGCTGGTAAAATGTTGTCTGGACTCATCATCAAGATGTTGTTCAAGTTTAGGTGCATTCTCAATCAATTCCTTAAGATCCGGATTCTTGCTATCCAGAATTCTTAACGGATTAGAATTAAGCCGTCGCTGGCTATCCTGATCAAGTGCATCATAATTATCATTAAAATATGCCACAAGAATTTGTTTATAAGCTTCTCGCGCGGCATTGCTACCCAGTGAATTTATCTGCAGTTCCACTTTCTCGCTGATACCGAGTGTTTTCCATAGTCGGGCAGATAGCGCGATTAATTCTACATCAATATCAGGCCCGGCAATGCCAAAGGTTTCTGCACCAAACTGGTAAAACTGTCGATAACGGCCTTTTTGCGGGCGCTCTCTGCGGAACATGGGTCCCATATACCAGAGTCTTTGTTGCTGATTGTAGAACAGACCATGTTGAATACCCGCCCTAACACAAGACGCTGTGCCTTCAGGACGCAAGGTTAAACTATCAGAACCTTTATCAACAAAGGTGTACATTTCTTTTTCAACAATGTCGGTCACTTCACCAATTGAACGACAGAATAACTGAGTATTTTCTACCACAGGCATACGAATTTCACTGTAACCATAGCTTGCAACAGTGTCACGCAAGCAGTTCTCCAGATATTGCCACACGGGAGAAGTGTCGGGTAAACAGTCATTCATTCCTTTAACGGCTTGAAATGTTTTGCTCAAGGGAATTTTCCTACAAAGAAATCGATTGAAGACGATAAAATCAAACGCGCAATTATAGCCTAAATTACATCAGGAAACAGTCCTGGAAGGCCTAAATTTGTACAATATGGAGAATAATGTCGACAAAATTGGCAAATTCCCCCCGGGAATACCAGTTAGCTTAACCCAAAGCGGAAAGATCCTCTGATACAGCCCCTTCGCTAACAATTGACAAGTGAAGAATTACTCATCATCAGAAGACTTAGCGAACCTTTGCAGGATAGCGTATTAAGCAGTAAATAATAAAAATAAAACAGATAAAGAGAAGGGATAATTTTAGTAATGCCAACCAATACATCCAGTCGACAGCATAAATCATCGATGACTTTTCGCTATCAGCTAATGAAGGTAGCTTAACCAATAATATGGTTGCGAAAATATTTTCTAGAAAATCACATGCCCCTGCGACTACCGCCGAATAGGGAAGCAGATTAACTAATTGGTATTTATCTGTTAAGACTCTGTACAAGAGTTGTCTTGCAACCACCAATAAAAAACTGCTGTAAATTATCAGATAGAGATAATCAAGCCCCAGATGAAAAGCCGCTAATCTTTGAAGTTCTGGTCCCCAGTGAGAAACAACTTCAACAACCCGCTCAATACTACCCGCCAGTTGAAAAGAAATTATCCCGGCAGGCACCAGATCAGAAGTCAATTGATTGTCGATCAACTTCATAACAATGGTTGATATGATCAGCAAAGGAAGCAGATAAACCAGTTGTCTGCGAACCGATGAACTATTTAGTATTTTTATCACTCTGAAGCGCTAAGGTGGATCAAGGACTCACCTTTTGCCTTTTGTTCTCTTTGCGACTCGCGAAGTGCCAGTTTTTCTCTTACCGACTGTTCTATTGAATCTACCAATTGCTGATTATCTATTTTATGACTTTTCTCACCACCTTGATAAAGCAGACTGGCTTTCAACCCACCAGTTAAACCAATATCTGCCTCTTTAGCTTCGCCCGGTCCGTTAACCACACAACCAATAATTGCAACATCCATCGACTCTCTAACATCTTCGAGACGCATTTCCAGTTCATTAACCGTCTTAATCACATCAAACTGCTGTCTTGAACAGGATGGACAGGCAATAAAGTTAATCCCTCTCTGGCGCAAACTTAAGGACTTCAATATATCAAAACCAACTTTAATTTCTTCAACCGGATCAGCCGCCAGCGACACTCTAATGGTATCGCCAATGCCTTCCGATAATAACAGACCTAAACCAACCGCCGATTTTACTGCTCCGGCTCTCAACCCTCCAGCTTCAGTAATTCCTAAATGTAACGGCTGCTCTATCTGACCGGCCAGCTGACGATATGCTGAAACAGTCATAAATACATCAGAAGCTTTTAAGCTGATTTTGTAATTTTGAAAATCATACCGATCAAGAATATCAATATGTCTGAAAGCCGACTCCACCAAAGCTTCAGGTGTCGGCTCGCCGTACTTAACTTGCAAGTCTTTTTCCAGTGAGCCCGCATTAACGCCTATTCTGATTGGAATATTATTATCTCTGGCTTTTTCGATAACAGCGCTAATTCGCTGTTCATTACCAATATTTCCCGGGTTAATACGCAAACAATCTACCCCATAATCTGCGACTTTAAGGGCTATTTTGTGGTCAAAGTGAATGTCAGCAATCAGTGGAACCGGCGATGATTGTTTGATTAGCT
>CBDUHU010000119.1:0-8877 GCA_965366725.1 uncultured Kangiellaceae bacterium | reverse complement strand
CCTTCGGGGCTCAGTGAAGTATCCGGTAAATTACTTGATGAGCGAGCATAGCCTGTCCCAATGTTCGCACTTAACTGCTTCCCGCTTCCCAGAAAATTAAAATCGGTGATACCAAAAGATAGTGAGAGGTTGTTATTTTCCAGAGTAAACGGTTGTTCAGTAGATTGAAAGATTCGCTCTGAGGAGGAAAAATGAGTGGCAATGTTAAATTGAGTCTGGTCAGCTTCGTCGACAATGAACACAACAATAACATGGCCACGTTGTTGGGCTTTTTCCAGAATGACTCTCACATTACGAAATTGCTGGAGGGTTCCCAGGCGCAGCCTTGCGTCAGCGATTTCTTCCGGATTGACCCGTTCACCAATAGATTGATAGTATTTTTTGGTTATAAACGAACATTGGGTTCGCTCATTTTGACGACAATGAATGTCATCGATAATCAGATCAAGGCTAGAATTGTTATCGGTTTTGTTAGTCAAAGCCGACAGTGGGTTGGTGACCATCATCATCGTGAAAATGATAAGTCTCAACAACTGACTCGGAATTGCCGCCATCGAGTGATGCCTGCATGATTTTATAAGCATTGAGTATTCTCTTACATTTGGTTAGTGGTAATACTGAAATGGCAATAGGTGTGCCAGCTTAAATATTTTATTGAAAATAACACTAACTAACTGAATTATATAAATTTTAATTTTTTACTCCGATAAATTTGAGGGCAATAATAACTTAACCTGTTGCAAAAAAGCTACACTTGTCTCTGCTTTTCACAGGTTAGGCATAATCAGTTCAGGATAAATAAAAGCCGACTAGAATAAAGCTGGCGGAAAATATAAAATATGTCTCTAATGTAATACCGCCGCAAAATTCTAAGGATAATAAGATGACTCAAGGTTTTCTGAGCAAGATGAAAGCTGAATTAAATAACGGGAGAGTGGAGTATAAACTTCCGCTTGGGGAACATGAAGTCTCGCTTAATCCATTATTAGGAGAAAAACTAATACTGGAATTTAGCGGCACTATCAGCTGTAAGCACTGTCAGCGCATCACTAAAAAAAGCTTTTCGCAAGGCTATTGTTATCCCTGTATGAAAAGGCTGGCACAGTGTGATTTATGCATAATGAAGCCTGAAACTTGTCATTATGATGATGGAACCTGCCGTGAACCAGAATGGGGCAAGGAGAATTGTTTTGTGCCTCATTTTGTTTACTTATCGAATACTTCGGGGCTTAAAGTCGGCATTACTCGGCATACACAAATTCCCACTCGCTGGATCGATCAGGGAGCAACTCAGGCAATGACCCTTTATCAGGTTAATACACGTCAACAATCTGGTTTTGTTGAAATGGCGTTTAAAGAACTCATTGCTGATAAAACCAATTGGCGGGCTATTTTAAAAGGTAATGCTGAACCAAGGGATATGGTGTTGGAAGCTGAAACCTTAAAATCCAGGTTGGAAGAAGAGATTTCCAGGCTTGTTAGTCGTTTCGGAGAAAATGAAATAACCCCATTAGATTCGAAAGTTGTTGAGATTCAATATCCTGTACTAGAGTTTCCAGATAAAATTGTCTCGCACAACTTTGATAAAAAGCCAGTTGTTGAGGGAACGCTGATGGGAATTAAAGGGCAATATCTGATTTTTGATACGGGCGTTATCAATATTCGTAAGTTTTCTTCCTATGAAGTCGCTGCCAGTTATTAGCCTGATAATCTGGTAGGCAGACTGTTAACAAGATTATAGCGCAAAACCCGAAGGCTCATGCCAATGAGCCTCTGCCGGTAAACATAAGCAATACCACAACAACAACGATGAATATAATCAGCCCTATAAAGTAATACTTGAAATTTTTACTGGTGTTGTTTTCATCTGACATGGGTAGCCTCAAATAATATGCTGGTTTAGGATGTTAGAGGACATTCATTTTAAACCAGTAAAAACAACAAGCATTTGTCATAAGTCAATTAATAATCTTTCTTATTAACTGCTGAATACGTATGCAGTTTGAAGTGACTCCTTCTTTGCTCACTTTGAATACGTATGCAGATTGTTGTGCCTTAGCGGTTAAGGTGATTATTATTAGTTAATCAACTACTTGAACCAGTTTTCAGGTGTACTCAACCACAATAATTTTTAATAGTGAGCTTTGAATATGTTGGCAATAGAACAATCTATTCATTAAAAAAAGTAGTGATAAGTAAGAAACTAGTGACAATAAAAATTAATCAATAATCAATGTTTTGAACTAACAGGGGAATAGTTAAATGCTGAAATTCAGGCCGAGTAAAATATCATTGGCTTTGCTATCAAGTGGGATGATGGCGCTTAGCATTCCATCATTTGCTGCTGAAACGACAACAGGTGCAGCAGTTGAACAGACGGCTTCTGATGAAACTCAGAGTGATGAAGAGGTACTCACTATTGTCGGTATTCGCGGGAGTTTGCAAAAATCTCAGGCGACAAAGCGAAATAATACTTCAATTGTTGAAGCCATTACGGCCGAAGATATCGGCAAGCTTCCTGATTCCAGTATTGCCGAATCATTGGCAAGATTACCCGGACTGGCCGCACAAAGGTTAGATGGTCGTGCCAATGTGATCTCTATTCGTGGTATGGGACCTGAGTTTAGTTCAACCACTCTAAACGGCAGAGAACAGGTGACGGTTGGTGATAATAGAGGGGTTGAATTTGATCAATACCCCTCTGAATTGATGAGTGCGGTGGTCGTCTATAAAACGCCTGATGCTTCTTTAATGTCACAAGGGATTGGTGCGACAATTGACTTGCAGACAATTAGTCCGCTGGCCCATGGAAAGCAGTCAATGGTGGCTAACATCAGAGGAGAAAGAAATGACCTGGGAGCACTAAATTCCGGTAGCACAGCCAATGGGTGGAGAGGTTCTTATTCCTACATTGATCAATTTGCTAACGATACTATTGGTATCGCATTAGGATTTGCTCATATGGAGTCGCCAAATCAGGAAGAACGATGGCAAGCCTGGGGATACCCTGAAGATGGTAATGGCAACCTGGTACTAGGCGGTGCTAAGCCTTTTGTACGTTCCAGTGAACTGACAAGAGACGGCATTATGGGAGTTTTCGAATATACACCTGATGATAGTTTTAGTACTAAAGTTGACCTTTATTATTCAGATTTTGAAGATAAGCAGATACTTAGAGGGATTGAAATACCCGTCTGGTGGGGGCAGGGCTGGGCCAATGATTCCATTGATGTGGTTTCCACCAGTGAAGGTTTAGTCACTCAGGGCAGAGTTAACAATGGATTTGCCCTGATCAGAAACGATGTCAATATCCGCGACGCAGAATTAACCTCTGTGGGGTGGAATACTCAGTATCAAATCAATGATAACTGGGAATTAACAAGTGATTTAAGTTATTCAAAAGTTGATCGTAGTGATTTTGGATTGGAAAGTTATGCCGGAACAGGACGTGGTACCGGAGTTGGTGCCTCAGATACTCTTGGATTTAGTATGGGAGGAGCAGGTGGCGCAATTTTTAACCATGGGCTGGATTACTCTGATCCCAACCTGTTTTTTATGGGGGGAGCTTTTAGCTGGGCTAACGGAATAACATTACCCGGTGATGCACAGGATGGTTTTGTTAATACTCCAAATGTTGAAGATGAATTAACTGCGCTAAGACTCAGTGTCGATCGTGCATTATCTGGCGATACATTTAAGAGTATTGAGTTTGGGATTAATTATTCTGATCGGGAAAAATCAAAATTAGATACTGGCTTTTTCCTGACATTACCCCAGTACCCCGCGATGTTACCTGTTCCTTCTGAATACCTGCAGTCGCCAACGTCTTTGGCGTTTATCGGTATGGGAAATGTCTTGAGCTATGACTCACTGGCTTTTTATCGCGATGGAAACTATCAGATAACTCAGGAAGATCTTACTGTCGCAGGCCGCTCAACAAATTCCTGGAGTGTTCAGGAAGAAGTGATAACTGGCTTTATTAAAGCCAATATTGATGCCGAATGGGCTGGTCTACCAGTAACTGGTAATCTTGGATTACAGGTGGTTAGAACCGATCAAAGCTCTAGCGGAAATGCGGCTGGACCGGATGTTGATAATCCCGGATTTGTTCAAGTGGTTAGAGTCTCTGGGAGTGAAAGTTATACCGAGCTATTACCAAGTTTAAATCTGGCTTTTGAGCTACCTGAAGAACAAGTTGTTCGTCTGGGGGTTGCACGAACCATGGCCAGAGCACGAATGGATCAAATGAACGCAAGCCGCAGTTTTAGTTACAATTCGTCGCTGTCTAGTAGTACCGATATTCAGAATTCCCCCTGGGGTGGTGGCGGTGGCAATCCCGGGTTAAAGCCCTGGATGGCAAAACAGCTTGATGTCAGTTATGAAAAGTATTTTGCTAAAGAAGGATATTTTGCAGCGGCTGTTTTTTACAAAGATATAGAGTCATGGGTGTTTAATGATCAGATAGTGGCTGACTTTAGTGGTATTAGTGTTGAAGATCCGCAGCCCGCTCTTAGTCAGGGGTTAATTAGCGTACCAACAAATGGCTACGGCGGATTTGTTAAAGGGGTTGAATTAACCTTGTCATTAGCGGGCAATACCCTGGCAGATTCTCTTGACGGGTTTGGTGCTGTATTGAGTTACACCTATAACGACGCTGAAGTTAAGGCGACCAGAGAAAGTGAGCCTGTCGATTTGGAAGGTCTGTCAAAAAATGTTGGGCAGGCCACCTTATATTATGAAAAAGATGGTTGGCAGCTACGCACAAGTGCTCGATATCGTTCAGACTTTCTCGGTGAAGTGACCGGTTTGAGTTTGGTGAGACAGTCTGTTTTTGTAAAAAGCGAAACGATAATTGATGCGCAAATAGGTTATGATTTTTCTCAATCAGATATTGAAGGACTTGATGGTTTGTCGGTCTTTCTACAGGTGAACAACCTGAATGATGAACCCTTTACAACTTTTCAAAATGGCGATGAGCGACAAGTAAGAGACTTCCAGGTATATGGAACCAATTATTTGCTTGGCGCTAGCTATCAGTTCTAATCCCTGCGAGCTGGAAGATTGCCCTCTGAAGAGTTTGCTTTTCAGAGGGCTTTTTTTTAATTCGGGCATCTGGAGGTTTGGATAATGGAAAAAATTCAGCAAGTTGTAATTGTCGGTGGTGGCACTGCGGGTTGGATGGCTGCCGCGGCTCTAGTTAAATCGATGGGGAGACAACTATCAATCACTCTGGTTGAATCTGAAGAAATAGGTACGATTGGTGTTGGTGAAGCAACTATTCCGGGGATTCAGCAGTTCAACCATGCATTGGGAATTAACGAAAAAGAATTTCTGGCTGACACTAATGGGACAATTAAGTTAGGGATCCAGTTTAATCATTGGGGAAATTTAACAAACAGTTATTTCCATGCTTTTGGTGGTATTGGTGTAGATCTCGCGATGCTAAACTTCCATCATTATTGGCTAAGAGCGCGTTTGGCAGGAGACAGCAGCAGTCTCTGGGATTATATTCTCAACGCCAGTGCTTGTGAAAGTAATCGTTTTAGTCAAGACCCAAAGAATATTCACACGCCGCTACAACCTCTCGCGTACGCCTATCACTTTGATGCTCAGCTCTACGCCGGATTTCTTCGTCGTTATGCTGAAAATTCAGGTGTGAACCGGATTGAAGGCAAGGTGATTAATACTCGACTGGACTCAGCGAATGGGTTTATTAACAGCGTTGAGCTAAATAACGGCGATATAATCAGTGGCGATCTTTTCATTGATTGCACCGGATTTAGAGCATTGTTAATTGAAGAGAGTTTAAACACTGGATATCAGGACTGGTCTCACTGGTTACCTTGTAATCGGGCAATCGCCGCACAAACAAAATCAACCAAACCGGTTATTCCCTATACCCAGGCAACTGCACATCCTGTTGGTTGGCAATGGCGTATCCCACTACAGCAACGAACAGGTAATGGCTATGTTTATTCAAGTTGTTATCTGAGTGACGATGAGGCGCAGAGTGTATTGCGTAATAATCTGGATAGTGAGCTATTAACAGAACCGCGGTTAATTAATTTTACCACTGGCCGTCGAACTCAATTCTGGAATAAAAACTGTATCGCATTGGGGTTATCATGTGGTTTTATAGAGCCTCTTGAATCGACAGCCATTCATATGATTCAGTTTGCAATTGGCAAATTGATAGATATGTTTCCTGATAAAAAATTTGCTCAAGTAGAGCGTAGAGAGTTTAACCGGCACGTTATTTCTGAATATGAAAGCATTCGAGATTTTGTAATCTTGCATTATCATATCAATCAAAGAAGTGACCATCAGTTTTGGCGTGATTGTCGGGCAATGTCGGTGCCGGAGTCTCTTACCGAACGAATAAATTTATTTCGCGCCAATGGTCGTATATTTCGTTATAGTGATGAACTGTTTACTCAGTCGGCCTGGCTACAAGTAATGGTTGGTCAAGGGCTTGTTCCTCAAGGGTATCACCCAAAGGCGGAGCAAATTAGCTCAGCACAACTAAAAGATTTTCTTTCTCAGGTAAAAAGTCTGGTTGATCTTTCTGTAGGCTCAATGCCAACTCATGAGGCATTTTTACAGCGCTATCTGAGGGGGCGTTAAGTCGTTCAACTAAGCTAAAATCTGCTGACCAATAATATCGCAGGCAAATAAAATAACAACGAATTTAAAAATAATGACTGACAGCCAGTCAAGCTTATAGAACACCAATGAATCAACTTTCAGGTTGCACAAAATCCCTTTAAAAAAGACCTCTTAATTGAGTAAATCCAGATATGAATTGTATCAAAATCTCATATGTATCATGAATACGTATGCAGACCATTGTTATCATAGATTGATCCCTCGTAGTATGGTGAGTTATAGATAGTTGAGCTATGTATTATCTAGAATGCTGTTCTAATGCAAATAAATGAAGGCACTAAAAATACTCAGATCGCTTCCGCATTGAAAGAGCAATAAATCTAATAATTAGGATCGGGGGTTTCAATGACAAAATTCAAACCAAGTTTATTAACGGTTGCTTTAGCTACTGCAGGACTGACTTGCAGTTTGGCTTCGCCGGTGATATTTGCGCAGCAACAAACAGATACAACACCACAAAATATCTCACAACAAAATAGTGAAAGTAGCGAGCAGAGTGAAGCTGGCGAAGAAGCTATTGAAGAGGAAGAGCACAAACTGGTAATTACCGGTTATAAAGGAAGTTTAATTCGCTCAATTGATGAAAAACGATATGCCGATACGGTATCGGAGCAATTATCTGCCGATGATCTGGGTTCGCTACCGGATGTCTCAATTGCTGATGCATTGACTCGGCTACCGGGAATTTCTGCCGTGAGGACAGGTGGCAAAGCTTCAGAAATAAATATTCGTGGCTTGTCAGGTATTTTTGTTCACACCACACTTAATGGTAGAGAACAGGTTTCTACCAGTGGAAGTCGAAGTGTTGAATTTGCGCAATATCCCTCAGAGTTAATTTCGGGTGCTTCGGTTTATAAATCACAAAAAGCATCATTAATTGAAGGCGGGGTTGCTGGTACGGTTGATTTAAGAACGGCAAGTCCATTGAGCAATAGAAAGCAACATTCTTTTAGTATTAATGGTCGTGGAATGTTTAATGATCGAGCCGATGAAATTTTTGATGCTGAAGAGTACGGTAATCGATTCAGTATTTCCTATCAGGGAAAATTTGCGGAAGATACACTGGGTGTTGCCGCAGGTTATGCAAGGTTATATCAACCAAGTGTTGCGACTCAGTTTATTGGATTTGCCTATAATGCCTCGCGGGATCTTGATCAATTAGAAGGCGATACCGACGGGCCGGAAAATTTTCCAGCTAATGAATTTTTAAGTGAAGGATTTGAAATGCAACATAAAGGCGGGGAAACTACCCGTGATGGTTATGTTGCAGCTATTGAGTGGATACCTAATGATAGTTTTGCGCTAAAAGCGGATGCTTTTATTTCCAAATTTGATGAACAGGCTTTTGCCCGTGGATTCAGAGTCAAGTTTGACCCAACAACGGCGAATATTGTTAATCCTGTATTTGATGGGAATTCAGTGATAGGCGCTTCAATCAGTCGAACTCGATTTAATAATACCCGAGTGGAAGTTGTTAATGACAATAATGTTAAAATCGATGATGTTGATAATTTCGGGCTGAATGCAAAATGGAATCTGACAGAACAATTTACTCTTAATGGAGATATCTCAAGATCGGTCGCCAGTAGTAATTTTCGTAACGGTCTACTATGGGCTTTGGTTGGTGAAGATGCCAACGCCGAATCTCCGGTAATTGACTCCAATGTATCGATTGCTTATCAACTGAATAGTCTTAATTTACCCGATGTCGGATTTAACCAGAATTTCACTGATATTAATCGTGTGATGTTAAGTAAGTATGGTGTTTATCCTTATCGTTTTGATGACGCGTTAAATGCAATACGTTTTGATGGCGTGTATGAGACTCGCGACAATGATATTTTTACATCCTTTGAAGCAGGGGTACGCTACTCGGAACGCAAATATAGAAACCGTCGGTCAGTATTTGAATATGGTGCAGATAATCGATTTTCAACCAATGAAGCACCACTCAGACTGACTGCGGATATGGTTACGCCGGTTAGTTTTTCTGGAGAGTTTTCTCATTTTCCTGATTATCTTGCAATTGATTATAATGCCGCGCTTTCTGCCTGGTTTCCAAATGGGATACCACAGCCGGTAACCACCTGGGGAGCAAATGCAGCGGGTGAAATAGATAACCATTCTGACTGGTCTGTTAAACAAAGCGGTAAAGTCTGGGAGGACGTTTTATCAGGCTATTTTGTTGCAAACCTGGATACTGAAATCTGG
>CBDUHU010000118.1:0-8928 GCA_965366725.1 uncultured Kangiellaceae bacterium | reverse complement strand
GTTGAGCAAGGACAACAGGATTTTTTCTCCGTTAACTATGATTATCATAAGAAGCAATTTAAGTATGCGATTGACCACCGGGTTGCAACTGAGGATTTGATTCAGATTACCACTCCGGAAGTTGAATTAAAGCTGGTCAAACGAGGCAGTAACGAATTAAAAATTTATTTATCTGATGTAGCATATCAGAGCCTGGAGGTTGGAACCGCGGATCAGAAAACAGTGTTGAATCTACAAAAAGAGGATGGTGTAACACGTCTATTACTTGACAATGAAGTTGTGCTTGAAATGGATCATGCTAATAAATTCAGTGCAAAGTTTCACGGAAACCTGCTAGATGCTGAACATCCGCAAACTCATACATTGGTTAAGCTTTCTGGTAACAAAGAAATCCCGGTTAATTTTCGATTTATCTCTAAAGGTGGTTACCTGCATATTGCGGGAACTGAGCTAAATGTTCCAAAAACACTGAAAAACGCCATGTTAAGCAGCTTAATGAGTGTTGAAAGTAGTGCTAAAGGTGGTGTTGTTGACGCAGAAGAATATAGTAGTACTTATATTTTTTCGCCTATTACCAATAATAAAAATAAGCCAAATGGTGTAGTAGTATTACAGGTGACTAATTCATCGTTAACAAAACTGGGTGATGAAATGTTAGCTTCTATGTTTCTGAGCTTTAGCTTGTTGAGTATTTTTTTAATGAGTGCTGCCATATTTTTCGCAAGAAAAATCACCAATCCTCTGGAGCAGTTGACCATTGCGATAGCTCGACTTATTCATAATGATTACAACTTTAAATTATCATCTAAAAGGTTTGGTAGCTTTGGCTATTTAGCGACTCAGTTTAATGCGATGTTAACCAGGCTCCAGAAAAGTCGAAATGAACTTATTCAGTTAAATAAATCCTATAGTCGTTTTGTTCCCCATCAACTACTCAAACAATTAAGTTCTTCAGGGGTTGGTGATATATCCCTGGGTGATAGTTGCGAAAGAAATATGACGATATTATTTTGTGATATCCGTGGTTTTACTACCTTGTCTGAGTCTTTGTCACCGGCCGCTAATTTCAGATTTATAAATCGCTACCTTAGTCAAATTGCACCGGTTATTAATAAACATGGTGGCATTATTGACAAATATATGGGCGATGGGATTATGGCGCTTTTTCCTAATAGTGCAGACGATGCATTAAGAGCAGCAATCCAAATGCTTGGCTCGTTAGCAGACTATAATAAAATTTTACAGAATAAGAAGCTATCTACGATTGAAATAGGATTAGGGTTACATTCGGGTCGTACAATGTTAGGTACCGTTGGAACCCAATCTCGAATGGATGCAACGGTTATTTCTGATACTGTTAATGCTGCCGCGCGGGTGGAGTCGATGACTAAAGCATTTTGTACCAATATTTTAATTACTGAAGAAACTAAAAGGGAACTGAAAGATCTTTCAAAATACAGAATGCGCTATATTGCAGCTTGTCGAATACAGGGAAAGTCAAAACCAGTTACTATGTATGAAGTATTTAACAACGATCCGTTAAGTTTACAGAAAGAAAAAGCTCAGAACCAGCCAATGATGATTAAAGCCTGGCGCAAATATAAAGAAGGTGATGCGGCAATGGCAGTACAAATGTATCAGCGGTTAATAGAAAAAAGTCCCCATGATAAATCTTTGTTTGCTTTAATTGAACGATGCCAAAGCGGACGTTTATAATAAACAATTTTATACTTTTAGTTGATTAAGAGAAATATATGTTTTCATTTGCAAGATTAGTTAAATTCACATTTATTATTTTACTGTTGTCTGTTTCTTCGAAAACGATTGCTGATAACAAGGCATCCACCGATATGTCACTGAAAACTGTGATGGAAGGACTACTAACGGACACTAAAACAATTGCTGATGGAATAATAAGAGAAAATTTTCAGCAAATAGAAAGTGCAGCTTTACAAATCGCCAATCATCCATCTTTTGACTTAACCAGTAAAAAGAAAATTGTCCAGGGTTTGTCGTCTGAAATGAAAATCTTCAAGCAATTTGATGGTCAGGTTCACGATACTGCTGTTAGGATTAAGCAACTAGCAGATAAGCAGGATATGAAAAATCTGATGATTGAATATAAAAATCTTATTGAGCAATGTCATTCCTGTCATACCCGATTTAAACACCGAGTACAGGAAATTCTTAAAGAGAAATAAAGTGATTAATTAGTTTTTCGGCAGTGCATTTGATCTGAGTTCTAGTAAATATCCGGAACTCAGATTAGGCAGGTTGTTGTAGCTAATTAGAATCTTAATGCGGAATAACAGCGCAAGCCAGTCACTAAATTTAGCGGGTTCTAATTTCAGCAGATTGATCATAGAGGTTTAGGCGACGTACATATAAACATAAATCCATTTCTGCCTCATGTTGTGAATCAAATGGTCCTCGTTCTGTTTTTTCTCGCGTTTGAAACCACCAGCCTTCATCCGTGTGATAGTATCTTTCGCACCTGAACCAGGCTCTTTTTTCTTCACCACTTCTCATTTTCATTGAGTTCCCTCTTTGTTTAAATAACTGATACTAAAAAGTGTAGTTGTTTAATATCTCAAAGAGTAATATTGTTTTTAGATTAAAAATTTCTCTGTTAGTACAAAAAGTTTAAAAAAGCATCGCTGGTTAACTTGCCTGATTTTAGTCTCTCTTAATGTTTTAAACTTCTGCCTGCTGAATAATTTCTTTTTCCTTAACCCCTGAGCTAATCCAGTCTTTAATTGGTGCTAGTGCGAGAATGTTCTGCATATACTCTTTAGCCACGGAACCTACATCGATACTGTAACTGGAAAACCTTAAAACAACCGGCGCATACATAGCATCAGCAATTGAAAAATCACCAAACAGGTAATCCCCCTTCGCCTGATTATTTAAACGGCAGTCTTGCCAGATTGAATTAATTCGGTTTATTTCTGCCTTTAATGAAGTATCGATAGCGGTATAACTCATTTTCTTACGACAGTTCATTGGTAAAAGTGAACGTATTAATTGAAAACCGGAATGCATTTCCGCTGTGATTGAGCGTGCCAGGCTGCGAGCTTGTAGTTCCACCGGCCAACAGTATTTTTCTGGATAGGCCTCCGCGATGTATTCACAGATGGCTAGTGAATCCCAGACTTTTACTTCACTATTTTGAAAAAAAGGTACCATTCCTGCGGGTGAGTACTGTTTTAATTTTTGTTTACTATCTGGTTGGTATAAACAAATTTTTTGCTCGCTAAAGGGAATATCTTTTACTCTCATCAACAACCAGGGGCGCAGAGACCAGGAAGAATAGTTTTTGTTGCCTATAACCAGTTGATTTTTCATAAGAGTTTTCCTGATTAAAATTGATTAATGGGAAATTTCAAATATTGTAAACCAGTTGATTCTTCTTTTGCTATCTGACCTGCTCTAATATTTACCTGAAGTGCCGGCAAAATCAGTTTTGGTACTGAAAGCTGCGCATCACGGTTAGTGCGCATTTCGACATATGCTGCTTCGGTAACACCGTCGTGAATATGAATATTAGATTGTTTTTGCTCGGTAACACTGGTTTGCCACTTTAACTCTCTTCCGCCTGGCATGTAGTCATGGCACATATACAATTGTGTATTGCCTGGTAGAGCGAGAATCTTCTGTATAGATTGGAATAGTTGGCGGGGATCTCCTGAAGGAAAGTCACAGCGAGCAGTACCAAAGTCCGGCATAAAAAGAGTATCCCCGACAAAAGCGTTCTCACCAATTACATAAGTACAACAAGATGGTGTATGTCCGGGTGTATGGATCACTTCTATTTCAAAGTTGCCTAGTGGGAGTTTTTCACCATCCTTCAGTAGGCGGTCAAAATCATCTGGGCTTGCTGCATCGTTTCCAGTGAATCCATAAATTGCATTGAATGTGTCTTGAACCTTGGTAACGCCAACAGCGGCGACTACGCTGGCTCCTGTTTCTTGTTTTAGCCAAGGAGCTGCGGTCAGGTGGTCTGCATGTACATGGGTTTCCAGAACCCATTTAAGTTTTAGTTGTTTTTTATTGATTATTTCTAGAACTTGCTCAATACTTTTGCTGTCAATACGCATGCTAACCGGATCAAAGTCTAATACTGGATCTATAATTGCTGCATGTCCACTATCAGGATCATTAATAAGGTAAGTGAATGAGCAAGTTGGCTGATGATAGAAACACTGTATGGATGGTTGCATAAAACTTCCTTATCTATAAGAACGTTGTAATATTATTGAGTTACATAGACCATTGATCAGTAACCGTTATGATAGTCAAAAATAGTGCATTAGTTTAACCTAATGTACCAAGTTTTTATTATTTTTACTTCATTTTAATCAATTAAAGCAAGCTGGAACTACCAGTAAAGGAGTATGTTTTGCAATTCTTACACTCAATGATCAGAACAAATCACCCGCAAGAATCAATCAATTTTTATACCGAGGGATTAGGTTTAAAGCTGATAAGTCAAAAAGATGTTCCTGCTGGTCGCTTTACATTGTATTTTATTGGAGAATCTGAATCATCCCCAATGGTTGAGCTGACTCACAACTGGGATCAAAGAGAGTACTCTAGCGGCGATCAATTTGGTCACCTGGCTTTTTCTGTTGATGATATTTATGCCTGCTGTCAGCATTTACAGGGAATGGGGGTCACTATCAATCGTCCTCCCCGAGATGGACATATGGCATTTGTAAAAGATCCTAACGGAATATCGATTGAGCTATTGCAAAAAGGAGAGCGATTAGCGCCTGCGTTGCCCTGGTCGGAAATGGAAAACACAGGTCAGTGGTAGCTAGATTAATCTGTGCACTTTTTACTTACCATTTGTGATTAAATTTGTTGATTCACTATTTGATGCAGGTAGTTTATCCGGAATTCAGGCCTATTAATATTTCACATTCTATTTAACTTCCAACTAAACTAGTATGTGCAGAGTTGTTTTTTGGCCACTTGATTGTGAGTTTATGGCTTAATTTAAATTTAAACCTGGTATGTATCTAATGTTGAACTGGATAATAGCTAGTCGTTATCTTCTAGCGATATTGTTTATAGTGCCTTCATTGACCGGCGCTCTGACTTTAGAGGCTCATTCTTCTTCCAAATGCCATTTGAAAATGGGTTGGGTATCCTGGCCGCCTTATCAATACCTCAACTCTGATAATCAATTGACTGGCTCACAATTGGCCCTGTTTCAATCGATTGCTACTGAAGCTGGCTGTCAGTTAACTTTTATTAATGGAAGTTGGTCTGAGTTACAGTTGGCTATAAAAGATGGTTCCGTCGACGTGATGGGGGATGCGACAATAACTAATGAAAGACAAGAATTTGCATATTTTTCAAATACTTATCGTACAGAAACTCTAGCTCTTTACATTAATAAAAAAAATGTTGGTCGTTTTCCTCAGGGCCAACTTGAGGGCCTGATTGAAAGTGGTTTTAGAGTTGGTTTAACCAAAGGCAACTATTATGGGAGCGAGGTTGCTTCTTTATTGAGTCATCCTGATTTGAGTAAGCGTTTTCAGCGGTTTGGTCACACCCATGATAATTATCATGCATTGGTTAACGGGCAGGTTGATGGTTTATTCGATGATCCATTGATATTTGCCTATACAGTTCGTTTGTTAGGGTATCGTGGTATGATGACAAGACATATGGTTGTGGTAAATAAGGCACCAGTCTCTCTAATGTTTAGCAAGAAAACAGTTGATAAGCATCTGGTTGAGCGATTTAATAGTGCAATATTAAAAGTTAAGAAGTCAGCCGATTATAGGCGTTTATGGGAGTGGTAATTTTTTATGAAACTAGACTACCGCTTGATTGCGATGCTTATATTGGTTTTCACAGGAAAAACTGGTTTCGCATTCTCTTCGTCAGATGAAAATGACCAACCTCATCAAAGAAAAGCTTCGTTAGTATCTGAAGGCCAATGTGATTTGGTATTTACCTGGGGTTTATGGAAGCCCTATCAATACCTGAATAAAGATGGCAAATTGGTTGGTACACAAATAGATTTTGTACGCCATATTGCCGATCAAGTTGGTTGCCAGCTGACCTTTAAAAAAATGAAATTTGCTGATACTTTGGCAAATATCAAACTTGGAAGCATTGATTTTAGTGGAAATGTGACGCCAACTCCAGGTAGAAGAGATTTTGCGATTTTTTCAATTCCATATGCAATTGATTATTTTGCATTATATTTGCCAGCAAATTCTGCAGCAAAATACCGTAATATGACACTCTCACAAATGCTGGCCGGAGGTTTTAGACTGGGCGTTACCCGTGCTCATTTTTATGGCCAGCATGTTCAACAGTTGCTGCAAGACAAGGAATTAAATCAACATATTTCTGATGTTACTGATTCATACCAAAACTATGAAAGGTTAAACAGTGGAGAAATTGATGGTTTTCTCGAAAATCCAATGATCGCAGCGTTTACCATGCGTGAAAGAAAGCCCAGAATAAAAATTGAACGTCATCCAGTAATATTTTACGGAAACCCAATCACTTTTATGTTTAGTAAAAAAAGTGTTGATATCTCTGTTGTAAGAGCTTTTGATAAAGTAATTGAATCATTGCAAAATGATCCAGATTATCAGCGCAAGTGGAATTTTCGTTTATGATCGACCCTGCATAAATTAGCTGACTGATCTAAACTTAAGATCAGCTTACTGTCAAAGTTTTTTTTATTGTGCGATATAACAAAAAAATCACCTCATCTGAGTTCTCATTGCAGGTCAGGCATTGTATAATCCGCGACCTATTTACATTGTATGGAATATTAACTTATGGGTAAGCAGACACCTTTTTTTGAATGTCATAATCAGGCTGGCGCAAAAATTGTTGATTTTGGCGGTTGGGATATGCCCTTACATTATGGTTCGCAAATGGAAGAGCACCATGCTGTTCGGCAAGATGCAGGTATGTTTGATGTATCACATATGACCACCGTCGATGTTACCGGCACAGATGCTAAGGCGTATCTACAGTATTTATTGGCCAACGATGTTGATAAATTGAAAGTAAGTGGTAAGGCTCTATACAGTGGTATGTTAAATGAAAACGGTGGTGTGATTGATGACTTGATTATTTATTTTATCACTGAAACCAATTATCGGGTTGTTGTCAATGCTTCAACCAGAGAAAAAGATCTTGCATGGATGAATAAGCAAGCCGCCGACTTTTCAGTTTCAATTGATGAAAATAACGATTTTGCAATGATTGCAATACAAGGCCCCAACGGGATTGAAAAAACAAACTCCATATTGTCTGCGACTCAACAACAAGCTGTAGATGGTTTGGGAGTGTTTATGGCAGCAGACAGTGAAGGGTATTTCATTGCACGTACTGGATATACCGGTGAAGATGGTTATGAAGTGATGGTGCCAGCTGAACAGGCGAGTGATTTCTGGAATAAGCTGTTAACTGCCGGGGTTAAACCATGTGGTCTTGGCGCCAGAGATACTTTGCGTCTTGAAGCAGGCATGAATCTATATGGTAATGATATGGATGAAACTATTTCGCCACTGGAAGCTAATATGGCCTGGACTATTGCCTGGCAGCCTGAAGAGCGTGATTTTATTGGTAAACAGGCTTTGCTGTCAGAAAAAGAAGCTGGTGTGAAAAATAAGTTGGTTGGGTTGGTACTGGAAGGTAAAGGTGTCATACGAGCACATATGAAAGTTATCGTTGAAGGGCTTGGCGAAGGAGAAACAACCAGTGGTACAATGTCGCCGACATTGAAGAAATCAATTGGCATGGCCAGGGTTCCAAAAGCAACTGGTGAGCAGGTTATGCTTGAAATTAGAGGAAAATTAGTTCCTGCGAGAGTGGTAAAGCCAAGCTTTGTTCGCAAAGGTGAAGCATTGGTGTAAAATATGTGCCAATTTAGTAAAAGAATTTAAATATTTAATTTGAGGTATGGAAGATGAGTAACGTCCCAAGCGATTTAAAATATGTTTCTTCTCACGAGTGGATTCGTCTGGAAGACGATGGAAGTGTCACGGTTGGTATTACTGATCATGCTCAGGAATTACTCGGCGATGTAGTTTATGTTGAATTGCCAGAAATTGATAGTGATGTTGCAGTAGATGACGAAATTGCAGTGGTTGAGTCTGTAAAAGCAGCACCTGATATTTTTGCACCCCTTTCGGGCACTATCATTGCGGTTAATGAATCGCTGGAAGATGAGCCAGAAACAGTCAATTCATCTTGTTATGATGATGGCTGGATGTTTAAGATGAAGCCATCAGAGCTATCAGAACTGGACAACCTGATTGACTCAGAAACTTACACTGCTGAAATAGACGAATAATTACCTTCGTTCCCAATCCATACAGGATTGTGGATAAATAACTGGCCTCGACCTTTGTCGGGGCTTTTTTCCTTTGTTCACTTTATTTGGCGCAGGAAGTGATTAATCACTTAAAGCGTAAATTAGATAGAGAATGCATATGAAACAAACATTAAAAGAGTTATCTAATCATCAGGAATTTATCCAGCGACATGTTGGTCCAGATGCTGGTGAAGCACAAAAAATGTTAGATTATCTCGGGATTTCTTCTTTGAAAGATTTACTTGAGCAGACTGTACCTAACAAAATACGTTTGCCTGAGTCTTTGGACATTCCCGATGCACGCAGTGAGCAACAGGCTCTGGACGATATCGCTCAATATGCAGACATGAACAAGGTGGCACGCTCATTTATTGGTATGGGATATTACAATACTAAAACCCCTACGGTGATTTTACGTAATGTTCTGGAGAACCCCGGATGGTATACAGCTTATACACCCTATCAACCGGAAGTTGCTCAAGGCCGGCTTGAGGCAATTCTTACTTTTCAGCAGATGTCGGTTGATTTAACCGGGATGGAGTTGGCAAGTGCATCATTGCTTGATGAAGCAA
>CBDUHU010000117.1:0-9048 GCA_965366725.1 uncultured Kangiellaceae bacterium | reverse complement strand
ATGTATCACCTGAAGTTGCTAATGCAGTTAAACAAACCTTAAGCATGCTGGATTGCGGAAAGCTCCGTGTCGCAGAGCCAGCGGCTGATGGTTGGAAAGTGAATGAATGGGCAAAAAAAGCAGTCTTACTTTCTTTTAGAATTCTCGATAATCGGGTGGTGAACGCGGGCCACACACAATATTTTGATAAGGTTCCACTGAAGTTTGAAAACACTTCACAACAGGAGTTTGAACAAATGGGAGTGAGAGTGGTTCCTCAGGCAATTGTTCGCAATGGATGCTACGTAGCTCCTAATGTTGTATTGATGCCAAGTTACACCAATATTGGCGCATATATTGATGAGGGAACAATGGTTGACACCTGGGCCACCGTGGGCTCATGCGCGCAAATTGGTAAAAATGTCCACCTTTCCGGTGGCGTCGGTATCGGTGGAGTTCTTGAGCCTCTGCAAGCCAGCCCTACGATTATCGAAGACAACTGTTTTATTGGCGCTCGCAGTGAAATTGTTGAAGGTGTAATCGTTGAAAAAGGTAGCGTAATATCTATGGGCGTATTTATTGGTCAGAGTACCAAAATTTATAATCGAGCAACAGGTGAAATCACCTATGGACGTGTACCGGCCGGTTCAGTTGTCGTCGCAGGAAGTCTTCCTTCAGCAGACTCAAGTCATAGTTTAGGCTGTGCAGTAATTGTTAAGCAGGTTGACGAAAAAACCCGCTCTAAAACATCTGTTAACGATCTGCTTCGCTCAATTTGATAACCACTTAGTAGCCACTTAATAATAGCGGGGTATTAACTGATACCCCTAAATTGACTCCGAAATTTCTATTAGAGAACACTGATAAAAGGCAACCAAATAATGACACTTGAAGTTTATGGAATAAAAAATTGTGATACTGTTCGAAAAGCCCTCAAATGGCTTGATGCGAATCAACTGGCCTATCAGTTCCATGATTTTAAAAAGGAGAATTTAACAACTGAGCTGGTTGCACAATGGCTGGATAAAGTAGATGTTTCTTTATTGATCAATAAAAGAGGAACTACCTGGCGGAAACTGGATGATAGTAGCAAAGCAATAACTGATACAAATGCGTTAATCCAGTTAATCATTGAAAATCCAAGTTTGATTAAACGACCTTTGGTAACCTATAAAGGAAACAGCTCGGTGGGTTTTAAGGCCGACGACTGGCAACAGAAATACTTGTAATTAGCAATTTTTTTAACTAGCAAAACAGTGATTTATGACTCATCCAAAACTTAACGCTACCACTCTTGATATTGCAAAAGAGTTAATTTCAAGACGTTCGATAACGCCTATTGACGCAGGATGTCAGGCCTTTATGGCGGAGTATCTTGCCGCTTTTGGTTTTGATAATGAGCATATGGATTTTGCTGATACTCAGAATATCTGGTCAATCAGAGGCAATGGCTCTCCCTGCTTTGTATTTGCCGGACATACTGATGTTGTACCCCCTGGAAACATTGATAACTGGAACACTGACCCATTTGACCCGGTGATCAAAGACGGCACTTTGTATGGTAGAGGCGCAGCTGATATGAAAGGCTCCCTGGCAGCAATGTTAACTGCAACCAGGCGATTTGTTGAAGACTTTCCAGAACATCGAGGTAGTATTGCCTTTTTAATAACCAGTGATGAAGAAGGACCATTTATAAATGGCACAATTAAAGTGGTTGAAGTTTTACAAGAACGTCAACAAACAATTGACTATTGTATAGTCGGTGAACCCTCTTCATCCCATCAACTGGGTGATGTCATTAAAATAGGCAGACGCGGTTCTCTTACCTGCTGGCTAACTTTCAAAGGAATACAAGGACACGTGGCCTACCCGCATCTGGCGAACAACGCTATTCATATGGCAAGTCAGTTTATCAACCAGATAATTGCCATTGAGTGGGACCAGGGAAACCAGTATTTTCCAGCAACGAGCATGCAAATCACTAACTTCAGTTCAGGAGAAGCTGGTAATATTATTCCCGGTGAAGCAAAAATAGAACTAAATTTTCGATATTCAACTGAACAGAATTATCAGCAACTGCAATCCAGAGTCGAGTCTCTGGCAAAAAAGTACTGTGATAACTTTGAAATAAAGTGGAAACTTAACGGTGAACCTTTCATTACCCGTTCAACAGATTTGACACAAGCAGTGAGCGATTCGGTTAATGAAATATGTCATATTACCCCATCAGCTGAAACAAGCGGGGGCACTTCAGACGGTCGATTTATCGCAAAAACCGGTGCGCAAATTGTCGAGTTGGGTCCGATTAACAAAACTATTCATCAAGTCAATGAGTGCGTACAAGTAGACGATTTAGAAAAATTAAGTAAAATATATTATCTGACCCTGAAAAAACTACTCGTTGAGGTAACAACAACGCCATGAAATTGAGTTGGCAGCAAGCAATGGGCATCGACCAATCTCACCTGATTGAAATGGTTGATGATCGTAATGGTGTACACCTTATCCATTCAGCAGTTGCCGAACCACTCAAACAATTGTTGAACAAAGCAGAAAGTGACGCTGTAGAAATAACCATTGTCAGCGGATTCAGGAACTTTGAGCGCCAACTATCAATCTGGAATGAAAAGTGGCTGGGTCATAAGCCAGTATTTTCTCGCCATGGCCGTCCACTAAACCTCTTATCAATGTCAAACATAGAGAAATTCAAGGCTATCAGCCTTTGGTCTGCTTTGCCTGGTCTAAGCCGACATCACTGGGGAACCGATTTTGATATCTTTTTAACAAAACCAATTAAACAAGGCTATCAGGTCGAGTTAACACCGGAAGAGTTTTCTTCAGGCGGACCCTGTGCTGAATTAGAATCCTGGCTACAAAATCATTTAACCGATGCAGGTTTTTTCAGGCCATACAGACAATATCAGCAGGGTGTTTCCAATGAGCCCTGGCACATTTCTCATATTTCAACCAGCACGGATATATTCACAAATTTTGACAAAGCATCATGCCGGAGGTATCTTGAAAACTCTACCATAAAAGCGGCACCTTTTGTTATGGAACAATTTGATCATTACTATCAGCAATATTTTTGCAACCTCTGCGATATATCCCAATGACTACCGCAATAATTGTTATCGCCATTGTGTTTATTATCATTGTTGGTGGCATGGTGACACTGTTGAATACAGCAGATAAATACAAATTCCCAGACACCTATGATCGTTCCAAAACGGGCTTTGATGATGAAGATGAATAACCGTTTAACCCAAACCTCAGGCTAACTTTGCTTAATTAAGTCCAGGAGGTTGCTACACTTATATTGCCGAAGGCTGGGCTAACTTTAGTGCTTCAACAAATGCTGATTTATTTACCGGCTTATGTAATACCATTTGCATACCAGCTTCACGATATACTTTTTCCGCTTCTACCGAAGTGTTGGCAGTCAATGCAACGATTGCCGGTTTATTTGAGTCATTACTTAAAATCTGACGGGTCGCCTCTATACCATCGACTTCAGGCATTTGAATATCCATAAAAATCAAATCAAAATCATGCTGGCAACAAAGCTCGGCTGCTTCACGGCCATTGCAAGCGGTTTTAATTGACTCTGCGGGAACTCCTAATGACTTCAGGTAGGCACAGGCAACACGTAAATTAATATCATTATCGTCGGCGATCAGTAGATGCATTATTTGTTATTCATTATGATTATAAATTCTATCCAGTAAAAAATAGACTCTCAAATATCCTTACTAGTTTAGCGAATACTTCCTTGAATATTAAGCATAGTAAAAAATCACGCTTATCGCACCTATTTAGCAGTTGAATAGCGTATAATTTCGAACAAATTAGCGACTTTACAATAAAATGTCTTATATCCCGATTACAATTGACCGCCTTTCTCTCAAACGTTACCCAAAAAATAAGGATATAACACTTCGTGCCTGGAGTGCGGCAGATCAATATTTGCTCGAATATATTCAACAAAACCAGTTATATCTGACAAAGGCCGAGACACAAAGTCCTGCCGCTTGCCTGATAGTTAATGACCAGTTTGGCGCACTGACAACTTCTCTCAATCAATTGGCGCCAGACTACTGGAGCGATTCTTTTTTATCAAATCATGCAATCAACCAGAATTTGACCGATAACTTTCCCGAGGATACCGCAGCCAGCCCCTGGCGGGTGAGCTTTCAAATAGATCATCAGAAGACAGTTTCCTGTTTTCCCGATTCAAGCAGAAAGTTTGATCTGGTAATACTCAGAGTACCTAAGCATAACAGCCTGCTAAAGTTTCAACTAACCCAGATAAAACCCTGGCTTGCACCCGGAGCAAGAGTAATTGCGGCAGGAATGTGCAAGGACATTCATAATAGTAACTTAAAAATATTTGAATCAATCATTGGACCAACTCAAACATCACTGGCAAAAAAGAAAGCACGTTTGATTTTTTCTCAACCCAACAATGAAAAACCGCCTTGTTCACAACTTAAATGCTATAGTCTGGCAGAGCCACAATTGGATATCTATAGTATGGCTGGCGTATTTTCAGGCGAAAAACTGGATATGGGGACTCGAGTATTATTGGCCCATTTACCGCAATTTAGCAGTGGACAAAAAATAATTGATCTGGGCTGTGGTAGTGGTGTAATTGGTGCGATAATTGCGCAATCAAACCCGCAATGCCAGTTACTATTAACTGATGAATCAAGAGCAGCTGTTGAGTCGGCGAAAATCACATTTACTAATAATCAGTTAACCAATGGAATTTTCCATCAAACCAACGTTCTGAGTGGGGTTACCAGAAGAGCCTATGATCATATATTGTGCAATCCTCCCTTTCACCAACAGAATGTTCAGATGTTGGATATTGCACATGAGATGTTTAAGCAATCTGCACAATGTCTCAAACCGTCAGGGCAACTTCTAGTGGTCGCTAATAGACACCTAAAATACCAACCATTTTTGAAACGTTTCTTTTCGCTGGTTAAGCCGATTTCAAGCGATCAAAAGTTTACTGTATGGTTAGCTAAATCCCCCAAACACTCAAGCTTAAAATAACACTCTCCGAGTGGTCAGAATAAATCACACTTAAAGCCAATTGAAATTGACATCATCCGAACCAATGAGTAGAGTTTAATCAGGACTACTCTAAGCAATTGAAACTCTGATGACAAATAAATATCTTACTTTAACTTTGCTGTTCACTCTCTTTTTACTCAGCGCCTGTGCTCAAAATGCACTGCGTTATCAGGTTGATCCGGAAGTAACTCTCTCTCAACAATTAAAAAAGCTTAGCCCAATGATTGCGATTAGCGTCGAGGATAAAAGACTAGCTTCGAATGATTCTTTAGGGTCAGACACAATACGAATTTCCGGGCCGGAAAATGAAGCTCAAAAACTGAAAAGACAGTTAGTTAACGCCTTCAAGAATAATCAATATCGCATTATCAGTAACCCATTACTGGCCGATCTTGCAATCCAACTTCAGATAAATGAACTGAGTGTCAAAGTAAAGAATGACTTGTTTAAATCAGATATTAATATTGCCACCAGATTCCATATGCTCGCTACCAGACAAGGAAAAAAGCTTGACAAATCTTTTTCCCAGACACTTACTCAGGAAGTAGCTAACCCGGTCAATGACAATGATGTTACCGGTGTTGTTAATCAATTATTAAGCAAAATTCTCAGTGATATTATTGCCGATCCTGAATTGATAACTCTGGCTGCTACTCCGCGCAATTAATTTTTCCATTAGTTAAGTCAAAATAACAAATAAACTAAAAGAAGCTTGGTATTATGTGACATTGCTCTCCCTTTTTTGTCTCTGTTAGTTCATAATTAACACTAATAAAATGAAGAGCCATGTAAAAGAGAGAAGCTCATGAAAAACTACTTACGTGTCGCATTGACAGTTGGTTTATTTACCACTCAAGTGGCAAATGCCGATGTTGTAGGGTTTGAAGTAGGAACTTATCAATGGGATGCCGATTACTCTGGCAGCCTATCAGCCAGCAAGCTAGCTCCAGGAACTAATATTGGCCTGAATGAGTTGGGATTCACCGATGAAAGTGATAATGTCGTCTGGTTAAATATCGAACACCCACTACCGTTGCTGCCAAACTTCAGAATGGTTTCGTCTGAAGTTGATGCCACTGCAACATCCAATGCATCAGTAGCACTAACCTTTAATGACACTGTGTTTGATGAACAGGTATTTACTGAAGTTGATTTTTCCAGCATTGACTACACATTATATTATGAACTGTTAGACAATTGGATAAACCTTGATGCAGGAATGACTATACGCCAGTACGACGGCACTTCCAGAGTTACTTCTTTAGCGGCAGCTAAAAATAGTGATACAAAACTCGATCTGATTATTCCCTTGGTATACTTGTCTGGTCGAGTAGAACTTCCATTTACTGGCTTTTTTGTCGATGGCGAAATCAACTTTATCAATTATAGCAATGATCAAATAACCGACACTGCAATCGCTCTTGGATATGAAAGCGATTTTGGATTAGGGGCTAAAGCAGGTTATCGAACACAAGCACTGGATGTCAGCGAAGATGGTTTTAAGCCTGACATTGAACTCGATGGTGCTTACATTAGTGTTTTCTATCATTTCTAAAAAATAGTTCTGCTTTACTTTTCTTTTTAGTCATCTGCCATTAGACTTGTTCTATGGCAGATATCCTACAAATTAAAAACCTAACCAAAAACTACGCAGAAACTTGCGCGGTCGATAATATCAGTTTCAATGTTCCAGAAGGCAAATGTTTTGGCCTTTTAGGTCCCAATGGCGCCGGAAAGACTACCACTATTGAGATTATGGAAGGCATTATTTCACCAACCAGCGGTGAAGTGTTGTTTAAACAACAACCAATTGATAAAAGTTATTATCAACAAATAGGTATCCAGTTCCAACACACAGCCATTCAAGACTTTCTGACCGTTAAGGAAACTTTGGTATTATTTTCCAAGTTCTACAAAAAAAGCCTTCCAATTAGCCAACTAATTGAACTCTGTGCGCTTGAAGAAATCATTAACAGGGATACTCGTAAACTCTCTGGAGGGCAACGTCAGAGGTTATTATTGGGTCTGGCAATGTTGAATGATCCAGAAATTATATTTCTGGATGAGCCAACCACAGGCCTTGATCCACAATCAAGAAGGAACTTCTGGCAATTAATTGACAATATAAAGACTCAAAATAAAACGGTATTATTAACCACCCACTATATGGATGAGGCCGAATCTTTATGTGATGAAATTATATTTATTGATCGAGGCCAGGTCATTCTTCAGGGCACCCCGCAAAATATGCTCAAAGACAATTTTGATGGGGTAATCATCAGTCTGCCTCTAACAACATCAGCAGCCCTTAAACAACACCCTATTCCCTTTAAGACAAGCAATAATCAGGTAGAAATTTTTTCTACCGATATCGATACCAGTATCAAACAACTCCTTGACAAAAAAGTTTCGCTCGATGGACTCCAGGTTCGCTCTCCGAACCTGGAAGATCTCTTTATTAAATTAACAGGACATCAGTTAAGACGTTGACCATTATGAAAAAATTCATTGCTATACTGGTAGCCAGAAATAAAGAATTTTTTAGAGACAAAGCGGCGCTTTCCTGGAATCTTGTATTCCCTATTCTGCTTTTGATTGGTTTTGCATTTATGTTTTCCGATCAGGGTAAGAGCTTATATAAAGTGGGGATTGTCAATTCTGATAAACAACAGATAATTAGTGAAGAAGAGAACCAGTTTAAACAAATAAGACACATTCAATTTGTTACTTACACCACACCTGAAAATGCAATTCAGAAGATCAATCAACACAAGATAGATCTATTAGTTGACTTTAATCAACAAAGCTATTGGGTCAACAAAACCTCTTCCAGGGGATATTTTGTTGAACAGTTGTTAGTAGCCCGTTCGCCATCAATGCAAAAATATTCAACTAGTGGCAGAGCGATTCGTTATGTAGATTGGGTTATGCCAGGAATACTTGGAATGAATATGATGTTCAGTTGTTTGTTCGGGGTAGGCTATGTCATAGTAAGGTATCGTAAAAATGGTGTATTAAAGCGTTTTCAAGCAACGCCATTAACTGCGATAGAGTTTTTGACTGCTCAGGTTGTATCAAGATTATTAATTGTAATGTTTATCAATTGTGTACTTTTTTTCGGTTCAGATTTTCTACTGGATTTTTATATTAGAGGCTCGTTATTTAACCTTTTTGTAGTCTCACTATTAGGCGGTATCAGCATGATTGCGTTAAGTTTATTAATCGCATCCCGTTCGAGTAGTGAAGAGTTTACCGGAGGACTACTTAATTTTGCATCCTGGCCAATGATGATGCTTTCCGGGGTCTGGTTTTCTCTTGAGGGAGCCCACCCAATAGTTCAAAACATAGCTCAAATATTCCCACTAACTCACATTCTGGAAGCTGCCAGAGCCATCATGACTGACGGCGCAAGTTTAACTGATGTCAGTGGAAATTTATTGGTACTGCTGGCGATGAGCATCGTGTTTTTAGCGATTGGAAGCTGGATGTTTAATTGGGGAAGTGAACGCACCTGAAGATAGTATTTTGTTAGAAACGATTGTATAAATAATGAAAACCTGGCAGAACAAGAAAAACTATTGATATTCAAAGAAGCCTTACAAACAATCGCAACATCAAACCGTAAATTAAAACTATCAATAACTTAAGACTAACAATGGCTGTCCTCAATCACTTCAGCTGTTCAAACCAATCCTCAACCTGATGTCTGACACTCGGCTCTGCCAGCCGTGGTGGAACAAGATGCTTATTTCGCCGCCAGGTAGGCCTGATAGGTGTTAATGTAGAGACTTTTTTTCGCGCAATAATAATATAGTAACTACAAAAATAATCACAGAAGTACTGACTAATCCTTTTTAATATTGGATATGCCTGACTTTGTTGTATCCGATTATTAGTAACACTAATCGTTATTTGATTTTCAGTCTCAAATCCCAACAACTCAAACCAGTCAGCTAAGCGGCGACGACTAATATCGCGTCATTGAGT
>CBDUHU010000116.1:0-9054 GCA_965366725.1 uncultured Kangiellaceae bacterium | reverse complement strand
ATACCGAATCAGCAACAGGCTGGGGATTAACTGATGAAAGTAAACTAATTAAAGGTGATAGTGCTGATGTCCTTTGTGGTGACGCGCACCACCCACATATGAGTATGACTGATGGTCGATATGACGGCAAATATGTTTTCATTAATGACAAACTCAATACTCGCGTTGCGCGAATTCGTTGTGATGTAATGAAAACCGACAAAATGCTTGATATTCCAAATGTTCAGGCAATTCATGGGCTGCGCGTACAAAAAGTACCACATACTAAATATGTTTTCTGCAACGGTGAGTTTAGAATACCTCAACCAAATGACGGCCGTGATCTAAATGACCCGACAAAGTATTTTACCATGTTCAATGTGGTTGATGCTGAGAAAATGGAAATGGCATTTCAAGTAATCGTTGACGGTAACCTTGATAATACTGACGCTGATTACGATGGTCGTTTTGCCGCATCAACTTGCTATAACTCTGAAGAAGGAGTTACTCTCGGAGAGACAATGAGAAACGAGCGAGACTGGTTGGTGGTATACGATATACCGGCGATAGAAAAAGCAGTTAAAGCAGGAAAATTTACCACCATTGGAGATTCAAAAGTACCAGTTGTAGATGGACGTAAAAAAGCCAACAGCCAGTTTACCCGCTACATCCCTGTTCCAAAAAGTCCGCATGGGATCAATACATCACCTGATGGAAAGTACTTTGTTGCCAATGGTAAGCTATCACCCACAGTCACTATTATTTCGATTGAAAAACTGGCTGATTTATTTGCCGGAAAAATCAAAGAACGAGATACAGTTGTCGCAGAACCTGAACTTGGTTTAGGTCCACTACATACCGCATTTGATGGACGTGGTAATGCTTACACCACTTTATTTATTGACAGCCAGATTGCTAAATGGAGTGTTAAAGACGCGATCCGTGCTTATAACGGAGAAAAAGTAAACTATATCAAACAGAAACTTGATGTACATTACCAGCCGGGTCATAACCATACAACAATGGGTGAAACAAGAGATGCTGATGGCAAATATCTGGTCTCTTTATGTAAATTCTCAAAAGATCGTTTCTTACCAACCGGTCCACTGAGAGCAGAAAATGATCAGTTAATTGATATCTCTGGTGAGGAAATGAAGCTGATTCATGACGGACCAACTTATGCAGAACCTCATGATTGTATGATTGTTCATCGTAGTAAAGTTAAGCCTAGTAAGTTATGGACTCGTGACGATCCTATCTTTGCGCCAACGGTGGCTCGAGCGAAGAAGGATGGAGTCAATCTGGAAACAGATAACAAAATTATTCGCGATGGTAAAAAAGTTCGTGTTTATATGACTTCCATAGCACCTAACTTCGGTATGAGTGAGTTTACTGTCAAACAAGGTGATGAAGTCACTATCTGTGTCACTAACCTTGATCAGGTTGAAGATGTGACCCATGGTTTTGCAATGTGTCAACACGGCGTAAGTATGGAAATAGGACCTCAGGCGACTTCTTCAATTACTTTTACCGCCGATAAAGCAGGTGTATTCTGGTTCTACTGCCACTGGTTCTGTCATGCACTTCATATGGAAATGCGTGGAAGAATGTTAGTGGAAAAAGCCTGATATAAAAATTAGCCGACTCGTAATGTAGAGAGGTTATACACTGGTTGGGTTTTGCCCAGCCAGTGTCCTGATTTAATTCAACTCAATGGGGTTCCCGGTGGAAATCCAAGTTAAAAAACAACAACTATTCCTGGTAATTTTATTCAGTTTATTTGCCATCCCCTGTGGTGCAAAAAACATCACCGTAAGTACGGCAGATGATCTGAATAAAGTTATTCAGACAGCAACCAACGGTGATGCTATTGAATTAAAGCCTGGTCGCTATCAAACTAATCTGATAATCAACAAAAGTATCTCTATCAATTGTGCTAACGGTGCAATACTCGACGGTGGATTCCATTCAGATACGATAAGAGTAATGGCTGAAAATGTTCATATCAATCATTGTCGAATTGAGAACTGGGGAAATGATCTCACTGCAATGAATGCTGGTATTTTCGCCGAGAAAACAGCAAAAGCGCTGGTTATCAGGGGAAATTATTTGCGTGGAGATACTTTTGGGATCTGGCTAGACTCAACTCATGACGCGATAATTATTAATAACAAAGTCGAAGGCAATCTCAATATACGCTCACAAGATAGAGGCAATGGTATTCACCTGTTTAGTGTATCAAATACACGAGTTGAAAATAATCAGGTCTGGCACACTCGCGATGGCATTTATATTGACACCAGTAATAATAACGAATTGATAAACAATGAACTCCATCATCTTCGTTATGGTATCCACTATATGTATTCTTATTCCAATCGAATAGAGAATAATTATACCCATGATACCAGAACCGGATATGCATTAATGCAATCTAAATATTTAACTGTCATCAACAATCGCTCAGAAAATGATGGTAACTACGGTATTTTGATGAACTATATTGTCCACTCAACAATCTCCGGAAATCAGGTAATAAAAACTCACCAACAGCAAGGGGCTGGTGGTAGTCAGTTAATTTCAGGCGCAGAGGGCAAAGCATTGTTTATGTATAACGCTCCTTTTAACACAATTACTAATAATATTCTGAGTCAAAGTGATATCGCTATTCATCTGACTGCGGGCTCAGAAGGCAATAAAATTTATGCAAACTACTTTGTTAAAAACCGTCGTCAGGTCAAGTATGTCGCTAACAGAGAAGTAGAATGGTCGTTTGAGGGTAAAGGTAATTTCTGGAGTGATTATCAGGGGTGGGATCGAAATAATGATGGCATCGGTGATGAAGCTTTTGAGCCAAACGATGGTATTGATAAATTATTATGGAAATATCCAACAGCAAACCTGTTAATCAATAGCCCTGCAATCCAGACTTTACGTTGGGTGCAAAAAGAATTCCCAGTATTAAAATCTCCGGGTATTAAAGATAGCTTTCCATTAATGAAAAATGACTTTGGTCAAGTCAATCACTCTGGCGAGAGAGTAGACTTAGCACAAGCTCATTAGCTAAAAGGAACTCCTGTGAAAGTCGTTCAGTTAAACAATGTGAAAAAAGATTTTGCTTCGCTTAAGGTTTTGAAGCACTTGAATCTTGAACTGGATCAAGGAGAGGTTCTTGGGCTTTTTGGTCACAATGGTGCTGGAAAAACCACCACCATGAAATTGATTTTGGGTTTACTGAAACCTACTCAAGGCGAAGTTAGAGTATTCGGTCAATCTCCTTCCGGTAGTCAATTCAATCATCATCGATACCGTCTTGGCTTTCTTCCAGAAAATGTTTCATTTTACCAACAGCTTAGTGGTATTGAGGTACTGTCTTTTTTCGCTAAACTAAAAAAAGTTCCCAGCAAACGATGTGATGAACTACTACAACAGGTAGGCTTAAAAGAAGCGAGTAAACGAAAGGTAAAAACTTATTCAAAAGGAATGAAACAAAGGTTGGGCCTGGCTCAGGCAATGTTAACCGAGCCTTCATTATTGTTATTAGATGAACCAACCGTCGGTCTTGATCCAATTGCAACCCAGGAATTTTATCAAAGTGTTGATGACCTTAGAAATAAAGGATGCTCGATTATATTGTGCTCACATATATTACCTGGCGTTGAAAAACACATCGACAAAGCGGCGATACTGTCTCAGGGTGAGCTTTGCGCATATGGCTCAATTGATGAGTTAAGAGACAAGACACGCCTGAAAAGTAGAATTTCTTTTACAGGCTGCTTTGAAATAGAGCAACTTAGTCAACAACTGAATCACCAGATAACAGGTAAAGAAGATGGCGTTTTTACGATAGAGCTATTGGCAAAAGAAAAGATGCCGGTAATTAAGAAGCTAATGGAGCAACCCGGACTTAGTAATCTTGATACCAGCCCACCGAGCCTGGAACAATTGTATCGTCATTTTAATGAAAAAAGTCATCAGATAATTGATTTTCCGGCTCGCAATAGTGATCCATCAGAGCACATCGGGGGTGTAAAAAGATGAGAGCTACACTTGCAGTTGCAGAAAAAGAGTTTAAAGATGGATTGAGAAATCGATGGCTGGTTGCGATCACAGTTATTTTTTCAATTATGGCTTGCGGTCTTTCCTGGTTTGGTTCTGCTTCTGTTGGTAGCATCGGTTTTACTTCACTTGCTAATACCATCACCAGCCTGTCCAGTCTTAATGTATTTCTATTGCCCTTAATTGCTCTTTTACTTTCTTACAACGCTATTGTAGGAGAGGATGAAGATGGAACTTTGCTTTTATTGTTGACTTACCCGTTAACCAAAGCCGAACTTCTGACTGGCAAACTATTGGGGCATACCTCCATTATGGCGATTGCAACCTTCGTCGGCTTTGGTAGTGCAGCGTTAGTGATAGCCCTGTTTGCCGAGCAGGTTGATTTACTTGAACTACTTAGCGCTTTCGGCTTATTTATCTTATCCGCCATTTTACTTGGAATGGTTTTTATCTGCTTTTCTTATGTTATCAGTAGTTGGGTCAGTGAAAAATCAAAAGCAGCCGGACTTGCGTTGATCATCTGGTTTTTCTTCGTATTGATATACGATATGGGGCTACTCGGCATCCTGGTAGCTACTGAAGGTAACATCCAGGCAGACCTGTTTCCCTACTTATTGTTATTAAATCCAACGGATATTTTTAGACTGATTAATCTGGTAATGTTTGAGTCAAATGGAAGCGGTTTGTTAAGCATTGCTTCGGACACATCTTTTGGCCTTATCAGTTTATTAACAAGTATGCTTGTATGGGTTATTATCCCCTTCATACTCGCATACTATCGTTTACTAAAACGCCCTGCGTAGGACAATTATATGACTAACTCCAAGCTGAACCTATTGAATAAAATAATTGCAACCTCACTAATTTTTTTGCTATTTGCCTGCAATTCTCAACAAGAAACAGAGTTAGTGAGTGATCCCGTTGCTTTTGAAAAAAGCGATGAATGCCATGTCTGTGGAATGGTGATTACCCGGTTTGAGGGACCAAAAGGCCAAGCTTTTGTTAAGAGAGATCAACAGGTCAAAAAGTTCTGCTCCACCACAGAAATGCTCTTTTGGTATCTTCAACCTGAGAACCGGCCTAATGTTGCTAAAATCTATGTTCATGATATGGCAGTAGCGCCTTGGGATAAACCTGACGACACTCGCTTAATTTCGGCTAGAGATGCATTTTATGTAGTTGGTTCTTCCTTGCATGGTTCTATGGGGAAAACACTTGCCAGTTTTCAAAGTTCAACGGATGCCGCAAAGTTTAGTGAAAAATATGGTGGGCAGGTCATTACATTTAATGGACTCACACTGGAATTATTAGGTAGCTAAGACGACTCCCGGCTGATTTAATTTTTGGCAATATTGGGGGACATCATTTACTAATTAACAATAAAATATAATATGAATGACAAGCTGCTTTTTATTTTAGCAGCTTTGATTCATATATCCGAAGCGTCCAACTTGACCAATTCCCTAACCTAACTTTCCGTATTGACTTTAAAACGCTCAATAATTTCATGGATAAAATCACCTAGTGTGCGCGTCATTAATGCAAAATCAGCATCAAATCGGACAAGTTCATCTTCACCATCAACATCTTCGTTTTCAGCCAACAGTTCATCCATAAACTTCACCGACTTAACAACTAACTCTGGTTGTAGCATTGCTTTTAGTTGAGCTTTGTACCTGATCCCTAACTTATTAACCCAGTAACCATCCTCAAGAAGATCGCCTAGCACAATATTTTCAGATTCGTTATCTTTGAATTTAGCAACCCGCTCATCTTTAGGGTCTTTTAGTTCATAATCTCCGGTTAACTCCCATCCCTCAGGTAGTCCATTTTCCAGCCAGTCATTCAAAATCAATGCGGGATTTTCTTCACTGACCAGCTTTACTGCACCAAAAGAGCCAATAGACTCAACCAGTAACTCAAAAATCATATCGGCCACAGAATCACTGCCTGCATTCAGCACAAGGTAACCTCTTTTGGTATCTATATAAGCCAAAGTATGGGTCGAACGGGCAAATGCATGAGGCAGCATCTGACTTAAAATATCTTCTTTAAGTGATTGTTTTTCCTTAGAAAAAACTTTTCGTCCCATTTCATCCTGAATACTGTTCACACGCTCTTCCAACGCCTCTTTCACGGCACTGGCAGGAATAACTTTTTGTTCCCGACGCATACATATCAATATGCATCCCCCCGCAGCATGCACCAGATAATCTCTATTACGATGAATTGGGGACACCCATCCAACGCTTTCTTCAGCCTGTCTACCGCAGGGTAAAAAACGTTTCTCAGCCAGTTTATCGGCAAGTTCTTCCGGAGAGAGTTCAAAGTTTGTTGTTAATCGATACAAGTGAAGGTTTCGGAACCACATGTTATATTTTACTACCGGGGGGCTATCAAAAAGGGGAGCTATTATGGCTAAATATATGATATTTGCCAAAACATTTTCAATCTAATTAGTCAGAATAAGCTTATTAATTAACCCAATATGCTAATAGCATGGCGCATTCCGGATATTTAACAAGTTGATTGACGATAGTTATTTCCTTTTCTGTCAAACATTAACAAAAACACTATTTTAACCTGAACTCGGGTTATATTAGCCAACATAGCGATTAAGAACATCCACCATCGAATCAAGTTTCAGTGGCTTTTCCAGAAAATCACTCATACCTGCTTGCTGACATTCTTTGCGGAATTCAATAGAACTAAATGCGGTTAAAGCTATCACTGGTACGCGCTTGTTCTTACCTACGTCACTTCGAATCAATTCAGTTGCCTGAAGACCGTTCATTTCTGGCATCTGACAATCCATAAATACACAGTCATAGTCTTTTTCTTTAATTTTTTCTAGCGCACCAGCAGCACTATTGGCTGAATCAGCTGAAATTCCCAGCTTTCTTAACAACGCTTTAACAATCATCAGGTTCACACTTGAGTCATCAACAACCAGTATTTTTTTATTTTCCGGATCAGCAAAAACAAGTTGCATTTCTCCATTTTCTGACAAATTTCTAGCCTGTCTTAATGGCATGGTAAAATAAAAGCGGCTTCCCTTACCGGGCAATGAATCAACCTTTATTTCCCCTCCCCACATCGACACGATTAACTTGGCAATATGCAACCCCAGCCCAGTACCACCATAGCTTTCTTCAACACTATCGTTGGCTTGTTTATATTTGGTAAAAATATTGCCCTGATCGGATAGCGATATTCCAATACCACTGTCTTCAACACAAAACTCCAGGATTTGGTTTGTATCCTCTTTTATTTCACAACTAACCTTAACGCCCCCTTCAGCGGTAAATTTAATTGCATTATGCAATAAATTTACCATTACCTGATTAAGACGAACTATGTCACACTCTATTAGCTCAGGTATTTTGGGATCAACATCACATGATAATTTTAAACCTTTTTCATCAGCAAGTCCCTTGACCATAATAACATCCTGATTCAAGGTACTTTTAAGGTTAATATTTTTAGGCGAAAAACGAAGCTCTCCACTCTCTGCTCTGGTTAAATCCAGAACATCATTAATTAGCGATAACAGCATTTCAGAAGAGCTATTAACGGCTTCAATATAAACTTGTTTGTCTTCAGCAATATCCTCATTGTTGATTAATTGCATTGAGCCGATAATACCATTAAGTGGCGTTCTGATTTCATGACTCAAATTGGCCCAGAATTGTATTCGTCGTTTATCTGACTCAACTAACTCAGTGGTCTTTTCCTTTAGCTGCTTAAGTTGTTTATAAGACTTAACCAAGTTTCTGACCTGGCGACAAAACCGGTCTTCATTTAACGGTTTTTGAAAATAATCATTAATACCATAGCGAAACAGGCTAACCTCTCTTGAAGGCTCCTTATATCCGGTTACCGCGAGTATCGGAATGTCTCCAATCACTGATTCAACCCTTCTAATTCTTCCAGCAAGCGCAATTCCTGAAAATATTCCTTTAAGAATTATATCTGTGACAACCAGATCGTAGTTTTTGGATTGTAAAGAATCAAATGCCTCATCAGCACAATCAAAAAAATCAACTTTGCATCCAATACTTCCAAGAATAGATGAAAAAATTTCCTGCTGACATACTGAATCTTCTACGACTAACACTTTTGCATTCAGTGGTTCTTTTTCTTCTCTATAACGTCTCAGGAAAAAGCTTAAACTCTCAAAATCAGACTTATTAACGATGTCAGTTGCACCAGATGATAATGCCTGACGAATAAATTTTGCATCAGGCGAAGAGGTCAAAAGAAAAATAGGAATAAAAGCAAGAGATTTAATTTGACGTATTTTTTGTAGTACCCCGATACCATTTTGATCATCAATTGTGGGTGCCAGGCAAATAAGATCGAATGACATTTCTTCCAACAAAGAAAACAACCGTTCACTATCATGGGCGACATGGCAATCAACACCTTCCGTCTCACATATTAAACTAATTAAATTTCCTATTGCTTTTGTTGGTTCAGCTAATAATAAATTCACATTCACTCACTAAAAACATACTACTCAGAAGAGTATAGGATAAAAAAAGTGTTTTTCCATAATCCCACTTATCATCAATAAAAAATCAACCAAAAATGGTCATTTAAATAGCTTATGGAAATAAGAAAAACACTACTCAAATTGAGTTGTTATCAAAGCATCATTTTATTCTGGCCATCAATGTAATCAAAGGTAAGTTGGGTTAAGATTCAGGATCCAGGTTTGTTGCGCAGGAGTCTCAATATGTTTCCAATTACCCCTACAGAATACTTAGATTCACTTCTTATCGATTACACTTTGATCTCTCATAGGGAAAGCTTTACTGCGCAAGAGACTGCGCACTCGGCACATATAAAGGGAAATACATTAAGCAAAGTCATTGTCGTTAGTTCAGCAAATAAAATGTCAATGATTGTGATCCCTGCAAATTACCTGTTACATCAAATTGAATTATCACAGGCATTGGCACTCAAGGATCTAACAATTGTTCCTGAAAGGGACTTTGCTGAAAGATTTGCTGA
>CBDUHU010000115.1:0-9056 GCA_965366725.1 uncultured Kangiellaceae bacterium | reverse complement strand
AATAAATAGAAGCTGAATTTAAAGACTTTAGAATAAAAAGGTAAAGCATGACGATAAAGCAGACAGAAAAAGAGTTTTTAGCAAGTTAAAATATTCATGATTATGACGTTCCACTGACTAGCGTAGACATTGTTATTTTCTCAATCATTGATGAACAAGTAAATGTATTGATTACCAAACGAACGGACTTTCCCTTTAAAGAACACTGGGCAACACCCGGAGGTTTTATCGATGTGAAAAAAGATCGAAACATTGAGCAGACGGCACTGAGAAAACTAAAAGAGAAAACGGGTTTTGATGCCCCTTACCTGGAACAACTTGGCGCCACAGGAAATAACACCAGAGATCCAAGAGGATGGTCTGTTACAGTTACTTACTTTGCGCTGGTTAATGCAGATGATACACAGTTTGACGATGATAGCTGTTGGTGCGCACTGGATGATAAAGGGAAGATCGCTCAGCAAAAACTTGCATTCGACCATAATGAATTAATTACTGAGGCATTTCATAGACTAAGAAATAAAGCACAATACACGACAATTGCATTACATGTTCTTCCAGAAAAATTTACTTTATCAGAGTTGCAAAAATGCTTTGAGATTATATTGGGCGGTAAGCTTAATAAATCAGGATTTAGACGTCGCATAATTAAAGGCAATGTTGTTGAAGAAGTTGAAGGAGAGTCCAAACAAACCGCAACTAGAATGGCGCAACTGTATCGAAAATCAGATGATGAAGATCTGCATTTTTATATGCGAGAGATTTATGCGCGATGACGCATTAAAGGATTAAAGGATTAAAAAAGAGAAATAGAAAATGAATTTAGATTTAACCAATTATTTAGAGCAAGAAAAAACCTGGCCTGAGTCAGGTAAACACATTATGGCTCAATATACTGATGAGTATGTTGTAGTGTATCAAGCTTACCGACCAGAGTTAGGTCACTTCGCCGCCAAAAATCAATTTTTCGGTGGTGCTTACAGTTACTCCAGGATGAGTTGGGTAAAGCCCAATTTTCTGTGGATGATGTATCGCTGCGGCTGGGGAGTTAAAGAAGGACAAGAAGTTACCTTAGCCATTAAACTGAAAAGAGATTATTTTGAATCGATTTTGTTGAATGCGGTAGAAGCATCATTTAATCCGAAAAGTTACGAGTCGAGAGAACAATGGCAATCTGCGGTACAAAACTCAAATGTACGACTACAATGGGATCCTGATCATGACCCATATGGAGCCAAGCAAGAAAGACGAGCTATTCAATTGGGTCTTAGAAATGATTTTCTATTGCCGTTTAAAGGTGAAGGCATTGTAGAAGTAGAGGACATTTCAAATTTTGTCTCGGAGCAAAAGGAACTTGTGAATAGCTATAACTTAGAAAAATTGTTAACTCCTTTGGAGTCAATCTATATACCAATGAATGACCAGATTATTTCATCTGTTGGCTTAGGAAGTGAGTAATGAATATGAGTAATGGCAATAGAGCAAAAGATATTCGTGATGCGACAAAAGGATGTTTAATTGGTTTAGCTGTTGGTGATGCCGTTGGCACAACGTTAGAATTCAAGCCTCGAGGAACATTTGAGCCTATTATCGATATGGTTGGCGGAGGCCCTTTCAGGTTAAGTGCTGGAGAGTGGACTGATGATACATCAATGGCTCTTTGCCTGGCACAAAGCCTCATTCGAAATGAAATTTTTGATCCGGTTGATCAAATGAACCGTTATTGCAACTGGTATCATCATGGGTACATGAGTAGTACCGGAAAATGCTTTGATATTGGCAATACCGTTTCTTCTGCTCTTATTGACTTTGAAAAATCAGGAGATCCTTTTAGCGGTCCGAGAGGAGAACTTTCGGCAGGCAATGGTTGTTTAATGCGTCTGGCTCCTATTCCCATAGTCTATAAAGATGACTTAGAAAGTGCATTACACTTTGCTGGTGAAAGCTCTAGAACGACACATGGTGCGGCCGAATGTATTGATAGTACTAAAGCTTTTGCTTCAATGATACTCGGAGCTTTTGCTGGAGAAACTAAGAAAAGCATCATTACTCAATCTAAATACACCCCCTATACAGATAAAGTCACTAATATTGTGAGTGGAAACTTCTTAAGAAAATCTTATGAGCAAATGACGGGTAGTGGATATGTCATTGAAAGTCTGGAATCTGCTCTCTGGTGTTTTTATCACTCAGATAGTTATTAAGAAGCTATTCTAAAATCAGCTAATATTGGTAATGACGCTGATACAACCGCTGCTATCTGTGGTCAAGTAGCCGGTGCTTACTATGGATTAAGTGGAATTCCGGAACACTGGAAATCAAAATTAGTGATGTATTCAGAAATTTTAGAAATGGCCGAGCGACTGGCAAATAAGTAAAGTTTCTAACTAAAACGTTGAAATAACATTAACCATAGACTTCCACGCTTCATCCAATGTCAGCATTCACCTATTGCACAACAGTTAGAAATAAAAATGATGATATCCCTAAAGCTAGAGAATCGACCAAAGTTCTCAGTTTTCCTTTTGCTATTTATCAACAAGCGAGAATAAATAGGTCACACCAATTAGTGCCCCTATCCACACAAAGCTCCAGGCAAACTTTCCCCAGGCTTCAAATATAGAACTTCTTTCTTTATAGTCCTTAAAGAAATATTGTAGATTTTCAGGTAACTCATCTAACGCTTTTTTGCCTTTTCCTTTAAAAGAATTCTTATCAATCCACTCTCTTATTGCAACATAAAGATTTTTGCTAATGATTCGATTGGTCGGATCAAGTTGAACAATATTGTATAAAACATCAATCGACTCTCTGAGTTTCTTCTTCTGGGACATAAGGCTACGTGCCAGATCGTTTAACAATGAAATATCTTCAGGATTAAATTTAAGTGCTTGTCTATAGGCTTCTTCAGCAGCAGGAAAATTATTCAGTTCAAACTCAATATCACCTAAGAGCCGAAAACTTTCCTCACTGTCTGGCTCTAATTTTACAACCTGCTCGAGGGTTAATCGTGCAGACTTAACTTCACCATTTTGTATATGAGCCTCAGCCAACCTTTGTAAGAATGAGGCTTCTTCAGGATTCATTTCCGCTGCTTTTTTTGCACACTTTAGTTCTTGGGTAAAATTATGCAATTGATGACTAACAGTGCTTAATAGATAGTAACTCCAGGCATATTCCGGATCACAACTCAGAGAATTAAACAGTGTCTCTTCAGCTGCGGTTAAATTATCTTGTCCTATCTGAGCCCTGGCAAGCTGAAATAACCAATACGCATCTTCGGGCTCATTTGATAGTTGTTCTCGGATCAATTTTTCCGCCTCTTGATATCGATTAACATCAAATAGTGCGTTAATTCTGGCAAAGTGGACATCCTCAAATTGACTGGTTCGGCCTGATTCAAGTCCCGTATCGCTCATAGCTTATTATCTCTTATATATTGTAAAAGCTCATCATATTGACCGCCCTGGTTAGCAAACATCGCATAATTCCTCGCACTCTCAAACCAGCTTTTGGTTGAGGGCTTGACTTCTTTCAACGGAATATTGAAGTCAGCATTATTTAATGCCCGAGCATTTCCAGTTTCAAGGGACTCCTCAAATACAACTTCAATTGCTGATTGGCACAAATGCGCAAGATCGGCGCCTGAAAACTGTTCTGCCTTTTGTGCAATACCGTCTAAATCAATATTTTCATTAGGAGTATCTCTCAAATGATATTCTATAATATGTCGACGCGCTTCAAGATCCGGGGGAAATACCGCTACTACGCGATCAAACCGTCCCGGTCTTTTGAGTGCGCTATCAATATCCCAGGGTAAATTAGTGGCCGCGAGAATAAAAACGCCATCATTATTTCCGTCAACACTATCCATTTCATTTAGTAATTGATTTACCAAGGTTCGCATCCCGGAATTCTTTAAATTACTTCGCTTTTGTCCAATAGCATCTAACTCATCAAAAAATAGAACTGCGGGAGAGTTTCTACGGGCAGTTTCGAAAATTTCATGCAACTTTTTTTCACTTTCCCCAATATACATATCAAGAATATCAGCCAGACTAACTGAGATGAACTTGGCGCCTAACTCCCCAGCCAGAGCTCGTGCAATAAAAGTTTTCCCACAGCCGGGAGGGCCATAAAGAATCAGTCCGCCAGAAGTCTTTTTACCATATTTTTTTACCAGTTCAGGATTTTTTAATGGCGCAAGAAAGGTCAGGTTAAGGCGCTTTTTGACATCATGCATTCCACCAACATCATCAAGATAGATATTCGAGTCTTCAGCTTCAATATAATCATCATCTCTGACTTCACCATTATCAGCAATCAACGTCAACTTTTGCCCTCTCACTCTTTTAGGCTCTTTTTCAACATTGCTATTTATATTTTCAGGGGATATGTGATCAGCCCCCTTCATTGATTCAACTGAGGCTCCCTTGTTTGCGGCTTGCTTAAGCGCTTGATATGCGGTTACAAGTTCTGGTTGTTCCAGTTTGCTAGCCAAACGAATAATATGTTCAATAGCAGAAACTAACCCGCCATCGTTAGCGACCGCCTTTTGATAGGCCTCAAGAGCTTCATTCAACTGTTGATTCGTTTCGTATGCTGCTGCCAAACTTAATAGAATAGCCGCATCCTGCGGGTTTTGTTGATGTCCTTGAAGCAAGGTTTGTATGAGAATATCACTCACTTTAAATTTTCCTTCTATATTTTAAGAAATTCTAATGGGCAAGCTTCACCCCATCGAGCATCCAGATTCCTACAATAGTGTCTGTAGTCTTAAATGAGATATAAGCCACCCTATATTAGCAATCTCAGTTTAATAAAAGAAGACCTGAATTAAGTATGTTGAAATAGAATCAAATCATAATAACTAAACTACAACACTTTACATCTAGAATTGAGTCTGTAAAAAGACCTCATGACGAATATTGACTTTTTCTGGTTGATTTCTACTTTTGATTGAGATCTCCAATAACAGGTGCGCCTCCTGAATACAAAAGATACTCTTTTGGGCGACATTAGCTGTTGATACACTATTGATGATAAAAACAATATTGTTCAATAGAAGTTCATTTTTGATATGATAAATTAATCAAAAATTACTTCATTGATTAAAAAGTAAGATATAATGCACGACAATAGCGCTACACGCTATTCTGCAAAAAATTCATCTTATCGGAATTACAAAAACGCTTTGGAATAATTTGGGACGGTAAACTTAATAAATCATGATTTAGACGTCGCATAATTAAAGGCAATGTTATTGAAGAAGTTGAAGGAGAATCCAAACAAACCGCCACTAGAATGGTGCAACTGTATCGAAAATCAGATGATGAAGATCTGCATTTTTATATGCGGGAGATTTATGCGCGATGATGTGTATTGAACAATAAGACTGAATCTCGATCAATCATTTAGGAGCAATTTATTTCAAAAAATCCAGGAAACTTAATCACTCAACCCACCAGTAAAAAAGTGGATTGAGTTATTCTGAGATATTTCAATCTACTTCTTTCCTTTTTTTCCCTTTTGGGTAACAGTATTCACTCGCTTTACCTCTTCTATAGGATGAGCCTTCTGACATAACTTTAAGGTTTTATAGGCAGGGATAAGCCCATCCTTTGGTTCAAACTCTATGCACTTTTTTAATTTAGTACTATAGTAAGCTCCATCAGCTGCCATTAATGAACTTGAACTAAAAATAGCTGCCAGAATAAGAATTGATTTATACATTTTAATTTCCTCGTTTTGTTAGATAAGCAACTTTAGAGTAGCAGTAGATTACTTAATGGGAAATGAACAAAATTTAGGCAACAACTAAAGCAAGAAAATTCTACCCTGATAAACATTGTATTTTTAGAATAGATGTAGTACTGATAACCCCAGTTTATGATTGAATTCGTTTATTACCTGCACGTAATAGACAGAAACAAACTCTATCACTGGTTAATAAATTTATAATGAAGATAAAACATATTGCTATTCAACTATTCTTTAGTCTAATGACTCTTGCCGTTTTCTATTTTTTTCTTCTTCCTTTGGTAATAATGATTCTTAACTTAAATGATGCCGGACTAAAAGATGGAAACATTCCCGACTTTACTTATTCATGGCATAAAAAACTATCGAAAGATATGGCTTTTTGGGCGAACGAACGCGTTAACTCGAACAAAGCTCAACAATTAGATCAATATGATATCTCTGGCACCGAATGGCCTATGTTTAGCGCCGTATATTTTCTTTGGGCGACAGAAGCATTACAAAAAAACTGGGAAGAAAAATCTGAAAAAAACCGATTAGCCCCCAATGTTTATGCCGAAAAACCGATAGAAATCATCACAAAATTAATCATTGACCCAGGTAATGCTACCTGGGTAAAGGAACATTGGGGGGCTGACTACCTGAATCAGGAGAATATATTTTATCGGATGCTTCTTATTGCAGGGCTAACAAGCTACCAGGAACTTACCGGTAACAAGCAATATCAACCAATTTTATTCAAACAAGTAAATTCTCTATCCAACGAACTGGATGCTTCTCCGTATGGCTTGTTGGATGATTATCCCGGGGAATGTTATCCAGTAGATATACTCCCCGCATTAGCAGTAATTAAACGAGCGGATAGATTACTGGGAACTGATCACTCTATTGCTTTAACGCGATCACTAAGAGCATTTTCAGGGGAGCTTATCGATAAAACAACCGGGTTACCGGCTTATATAGCCAATTCAAAGACAGGCAAAGGGCAAGGCTTTTCTCGTGGTGTTGGAATTTCATATATGCTTATCTGGGCCCCCGAATTATGGCCAGAGACAGCCCGTGACTGGTACCTGAACTATGAACAGTATTTCTGGAATGATAATAATATTATTTCTGGTTTTAGAGAATTTTCAAAAGAACTTACTTTAGGTAACTGGTTTTTTGATGTTGATTCAGGTCCAGTAATTGCGGGCTATGGCGTTGCTGCAAGCGCATTTGGAATTGGCGCAGCAAGAGTCAACAATCGATTTGAACATGCCTACCCATTGGCGACAGAAGCTATAGTAGCTTCATGGCAATTACCCAATGGCAGTCTATTATTACCACGAATTCTATCAAATTTATCTGACGCGCCATACTTAGGTGAGGCAGCACTGTTATTCAATATGACAAGAACGCCGCTAATGAGTAATATCACTCCAGTCCCTCTCAAGCTTCCTGTCTTTGTTTATATTTGCCTTTTATTTTATGGGCTTTCCGGTTTAGTGCTGCTAAAATATTCGCTAACTCCGTTATGGCGCTTATACCGACAATCAAAAGCTTAATATTAAAAGCCTAAAGTGACAATTATTGGTAAGTGATCGGAACCAATATTTTCAGCTACAAGCATATCTAAAACAACGAACTCTGATGATACTAAACAGTGATCAATAGGTATCATAAAAAGAGGATTGTTAGCTGGCCAGGTTGGTAAAATCCCATAACCCTTTCTCGTATTTAGGAGGGTGGAATACTCTTCTAAAATTTTATAATTAGATGACCACATGGTCAGATTTAAATCGCCAATTAAAATTAATGGCGTTTCTACTTCCTTCGATATTTGTGAACGCGCTTCTAATTGTGAATTACGAGATTTATAGTGATTATTCGTTACTGGGGGTAACGGATGGCTAGTGATCAAAGAAATTTTCTTTTGTTCAATAGAGAACACGGCCTTAATACTCGGTATATCCGATGTTCCCGGATAAATAACTTCACTGCTATCAAAAGGATATTGACTATATACAGCAATACCAAAGTTATCTTCTCTAGATCTAATGAATTTATAAGGGAGAACATTTTCTATCTCTTCAATTTTTGCCACCCAGGCTTTATTAACTTCTTGCAATATTAATATATCGGGCAATTCCTTGAGCACTAACTTAATTAGTTTTTGATAATGAGCATTGCTTGTAAGTAGGTTACTATGAAGCAATTTTATTTCGCTCCTATAACTGAGCTTATTGTCGACTTTGTTATGTAAAAATATAACATAGGTTAATCATGGCGATAAGAGCCATAATCCACCCCCATTTATTTTCATTCATTATTAATAACATTATGCTAAAGAATAACGAAGCGAGAAAATATTGAAGCTTAAAATGGCTTAATAAAGACAGATATCGATGAAGCTCATCAAATACAGTAGCAATAGTAAAAAAGCACACGACAATTGAGAATATCTTAATTAATCTTCTAACCGATATTATTTTAGATTTGTGCTGGCTATCAGTGGTCATGATGAATATATTTTCTGTACAGACCAATAGCTTCCTGCTCAAACCGCTTACCGAAAATCTCAAGAAAAGTCATACCTCTATTTTTTGCATATACCCCACATAAGAAAAGAGCAATCACTGTTATAAACATATTCTGCCAGGCATTAAGTTCCCATTGGTACCTCCATATCAATTCATAGCTAGAATCAAACGGGAAGAAGTAATAAATCGGCCAATGATATCCATCAGCCCCTTTAGAACCGACCAGGTCACATAATATATGAATGTGAACAGCAATAAACGAAAGTACCCAGACAGATAGCCGTTGACACTTCGCAAGTACTGAGGCCAACGACGCAATAATAAGCGCCGAAAGAATTGAATGACCTAGATAATGATGATATTGAAAATAGTAATTTGTACTATCACTCATTTTATCAACAATGATACCTAACCCATCAAAATCAGGTACAACCCCCGATAGAGTGACAAGTACTCTTTCCCGCCGCGCTTTTAAGAGCTCAGCGCTGACAAGCCAACTAATCAGAAAATGTGTTGTTGGAGCCATTGGAACTAAAGTGAATTGGCTAAGTTTTTATTTTCTACTTCCAGATAGTGTTCAGCAGCTAACCCATCGCCTCCAGGTTCACCGTCGGCACCCAGAGAAAATATTCTCTGTTCAGTTTTTTTGGAAGGATCATATTGGTAACTATTTCCCCATGGATCTAACTTCAGTTCTCTCAATTGAACTCCGACAAGTTCATCTAAACTCCCCGGCAAGACACCATTAGTTTGCTGGTAATCTGCTATGGCATAGTT
>CBDUHU010000114.1:0-9138 GCA_965366725.1 uncultured Kangiellaceae bacterium | reverse complement strand
TGATGAAATAATTGATACCCTGAGTTTCTTCGATAGCTGGGAAGATCGCTACAAATATATGATTGACCTTGGTAAATCATTGCCCTCAATGCCTGAATCATTGCGTACCGACGACCGACTTGTTCCAGGCTGTCAAAGTCAGGTTTGGATAGAAGCAAGTTTTGATAATGATCAGTTCGATTTCACTGTCGACAGTGATGCTCACATTGTGCGCGGACTATTAGCCATAGTAATGGCCGCATACAATCACAAAAGCCCAAAAGAAATATTATCATTTAACATTCAGAATTATTTTGAACAGCTTGATTTAGTAAAGCATTTAAGTCCGACCAGAGGGAATGGTCTTCAGGCAATGGTTGAAAAGATTAAGCTGATGGCAAACTCAAAGCTTTAGAACCCCCACCCAATGTGAAACTCCATAATAAAACTCTATTGGTTATCAACTAATCTAATAACCAATAGAGTTACCTGAAGCCTTTCTAAGTCAATTCTTTAAAGGCTTTGTTAACAGTAGTAACACTGGTAACAGTGTCAAATTAGCCAGAAGTGCAACAAACATTGCCAAGCTGGTAAAAATACCAAAATAAATTGATGGCATAAAGTTGGATAATACCAACACTGAAAAACCAGCAATAATGGTGATTGAGGTAAAATACATTGCACGGGCAATCGTGTCGTGACAAGCATACATTGCCTTTGTATAATCCCCTAACCTGCTATATTCCAATTTAAACCGGTGTATATAATGGATGGTATTATCAACCGCAATACCAATACTAATCGCCGCGATGGTGATTGTCATCATATCCAGTGGAATTCCCGACCAACCCATTAATCCTAGTACAAAACAGGCTCCTACCAGATTAGGAAACATTCCAATAAATGCTAATTTTAATGAACGAAATAGCACGATAAACATTAATAGGATAATGCCGAAAACTACCCCTAATGTCAGAATCTGTGACTTAAATAAACTCTCCAGCATATTATTGTAAAGAATTAACATACCGGTAAAGTGGAAAGAGTCCTCTGGAAAATTTAATTCTTCAGTTAAAAACTGACTTATATCAGCCAGTAGCTGGTTACGATCTAAATCAGGATCTGACTCCTTAACTCGGATCAAAAATCGAACCTCGTCATTTTCGCGATCGTAAAATGGAGATAGAACCTGCTCGCGAAGATCTTGTGGGATTTTTTTCTCTAATAAAGACAACTCAAAATCACTAAGTCTTTGGTTTCCATTAATTTGCTCTACTATTTGTAGCCCTGCAGCCAGTGATAGCGTTTTCCCGGTTACGCTTAAATTATCGATAAAAGCCTGGATTTTGTGTAATTTATTAATACCATGAGAAGTCATCCACAAACGAAGTCCCTCTTCTTTTTCATCTAGCTCCAGATCATTTTCTTCGCTTTCAAACTCATCTTCCCATTCATCTTCTTCGCTTTCTTCTTCAATAAAAGCAAAATCCGCTTCAAGTGCACTCCTCTCAATAATCACTTCCAGAGGGGTTGTTCCGCCCAGCTGAGTATCAATAACCTTCATTCCCTGATATATCTCGGTATTGGTTTTAAAATAATCAATAAACCGATTGTCGACCGATAAGTAGCTTATCCCCAAGGCACTGATAAATGATAACAAAGCTGCCAGAATCGCCACCTGCCATCGCCAACGATCAGAGATCGTTGCTAAATGATTGGTAAAGGTGAAAAATCCGCTTTCATTTCTCTTGTCAAGACCAGCTTTTTGTCTTAGCTTCATCATCAATGGAAACATCACAAAAGCAATGACAAACGCAAGACTGACTCCCATAATCATCATTTTTCCAAAATCAATAACCGGCCTTATATCACTGACCATTAAAGATCCGAATGCAACAATTGTGGTCAAACTGGTATACGCGCACGGAGTAAACATTGATGACACAGTTTCCAATAACATATCGTTATAACTCATTTCACGGTGATCTCTTTCCACCTGACGGAAACGCACGATTAAGTGGATCACCAATGACATAGTGATAATGAGTAATAAAGCAACAAAGTTAGAGGAAATCACAGTGACAGGCCAATCAAGCAGGCCTAATATGCCCATACTGGTCGAAGCGGTAATAATGCAGCAACCTAGAGTAATAGTTATCCAGCGAATACGCCTGAAGATAAACGCCTGAATAGCGATCAGAAGTAAAAAGACTCCAACACCAAAAACAATCAGATCATTTTTGACATATTCAATCATGTCATTCGCAATCATCGGTATCCCGCCCAGGTACACGGTTGCTATCTTATTATACTCCTGTTTAATATCTCTGATTTTATTAATGACTCGTTCGTTACGTTGAGCTAGCTCATCTGCTAACAACCTTAGTTCTTCACGCAAATGAACTTCAGCCTGAACTTCATAGGGACTTAGTTCCTGCTTATTAATTTTTTTCCATTGAAGTTTTCGTAACTCATCATTAAGCTCAAAATACTTCTTATTACCTTTCAGGTTGACTTGAATCGCAGTTGTTTCACCATCACTACTGATCAAAAGGTTTTTGTACAAGGGAATACTTAATATATGCTTCTTAGCATCAGCCAGATCCACCCCGTCATCAAGAATAAAATAAAGATCTTCCTCTATATTTCCGAGACTGACATTTTCAGGGTCAAATATCGGTGCATCAATGAGAGAAATTACCGTGTCAACATCGGATAAAGCTGAAAGCTTTTCCTTTAACAACTTTAATTGACCAAGAGACTGTTCTGAAAATAAAAGTGCGCGGGGTTGAAAAGTAATAAAAAGGTAATCATCAGTACCATATTTCTTTTTTACTTTACGGTAATACTCAAGCGAGCGATCATTTTCCAACACCAGAGAGTCTGCCGAAGCATCCATCCTGAAATCAGCTGTATAGCTACTGAGAGTCAATATGACTGCGACAACAACAATTGCACTTAAAAAAGTGTGTTTCAATATGTAGTCTTTATATATGTCTTTTAGCCAGTGCGGCATAGAATTCCCTTAAATTATTAATTAGTGACACTATAATCATGTTGTAAATTAACGCTACAATTGTCTAATTTATCATTTTCCTGCTTCAAATAAGTAATACATCTATACTTAATCACAGAAAATTCTATAGTTTTCAGCAAGCGACTATTTTATACTGGTCGGAGCTTTAGTTGCTATTAATTTCTAACAAATAACATAGACAGAGAAAATTTCGAATAATTCCGGAGCGAAAGATGAAATTTCCACAAAATATCCTGGTAATTGTAAGTGGCAAGCGCAGAAACCACTATGCTTTAAGCCGTGCACTTGAATTTGCTAAATTTTATGACATTAAACTCCATTTGATGAGCTGTGTATACGATCCGGGAACTGAGCTTTCTCCATTGTTACCGACTAGCCAGAAGCAGGATATTAAGGCAATAGCCATTGAACAGAGGCTCGCCTATCTGGAAGAATTAAAAAGCAAAATAGAAGATCAAGGGATCCCGGTTACAACACAAGTAAAATGGAACCGAAAAATTCAGCGTGCAGTCATGGAAACTTGTGATGAGTTAAAACCAGATCTGGTAGTTAAACGAATCAGTGAAACCGCTTCAAGTATTAACCCGTTTAATATGCCCATGGATTGGCAATTGTTGCGAAAGTGTCCTGCACCTATACTATTGGTTAATAATGAGAAATGGGATCTTTCTGCACCTATTCTGGCGGCAATTGACGCTGTTAGCGAAGACCAGAATGTTCAATTGTTTAATCAAAGTATCATTGCCTATGCAAAGCTGCTGGGACGTCTCACTGAAGCTCCAACACATGTTGCCACCACCCATATTTCTCCTGTCATTGATAATGCGATGGGCATCCCTGACTTTGACCTTGACGAACTCAGGGATCGTGTTACCAAACTTAACCAGGATAAACTCGATCAGATATTACAGAATCAAAATATCCAGCCGGATAACCAGCATGTTGTAGAAGGACTTGCCGAGAGCAGAATTCCTGAATTGGCGGAACAGATAGGCTCCCAGCTGGTAGTTATGGGAACTATCGGAAGGCGAGGCATTAAAGGTGCTTTGATGGGTAATACAGCTGAACGGGTTCTCACCCATTTGCGTTGCGAAGTATTAGCACTAAAACCCTGACAAAGTGGCACTTTTATATCAATTTAAAGTGCCTAAACATTTTAAAATACACTATAATTACGCCCAGACATTATGGTGTTAATTCCCATAAATATTTTATTGATTTAGATCAGATTTACTTAATCACTCTTGAGGCATAATTCGCTACGACGAAATTCGTCGGCTTCTTTTATAACAACAGGAAAAAAAATGTCTGAAATTACTTCTCCGACCTACAATTACCGCGTGGTCAGACAGTTTTCTATTATGACTGTCGTCTGGGGTATCGTGGGGATGCTCGTTGGGGTCATAATAGCTGCTCAACTATTCTGGCCTGATTTGACCTTTGGTGTAGAGTTTTTAACCTACGGTCGCTTACGCCCTCTGCATACAAATGCAGTTATATTTGCTTTTGGTGGTAGTGCACTGATGGCAACTTCACTTTATGTCGTTCAAAGAACTTGTCAGGCACCTTTAATTAGTAATGCCTTAGCTGCGTTTGTTTTTTGGGGATGGCAATTAATTATCGTCCTTGCTGCTATTTCATTACCAATGGGATGGACAAGTGGTAAAGAATACGCTGAACTCGAATGGCCAATCGACATCTTGATTGCCGTTGTCTGGGTTGCATACGCTATTCTGTTTTTCGGTACTATCATGAAACGAAAAGCGCCTCATATCTATGTGGCTAACTGGTTTTATGGTGCCTTTATTCTGACCGTTGCTGTCCTTCATATTGTCAATAGCGCAGCAGTCCCAGTTTCATTAACCAAGTCATACTCAGCCTATGCAGGTGCGATTGATGCAATGGTTCAGTGGTGGTATGGGCACAATGCTGTAGGCTTTTTCCTGACGGCAGGCTTCCTTGGTATGATGTATTACTTTATTCCAAAACAGGCTGAACGTCCGGTTTATTCCTATCGACTTTCTATCGTCCACTTTTGGGCATTAATTGCAATCTATATGTGGGCAGGACCTCATCACTTACATTACACCGCTTTACCTAACTGGGTTCAATCTCTTGGTATGGTGTTTTCGTTGATATTATTAGCGCCTTCATGGGGCGGTATGATAAACGGTATTATGACAATGTCAGGTGCATGGCATAAACTGCGTAACGATCCAATTTTAAAATTTTTGGTTGTTTCGCTTTCATTTTATGGAATGTCAACATTTGAAGGCCCAATGATGGCAATAAAGACTGTTAATGCCTTATCGCATTACACAGACTGGACCGTCGGGCATGTTCACTCTGGCGCGTTAGGCTGGGTAGCTTTTGTTACCATTGGGACGATGTATTATTTAATCCCCAAGCTTTTTGGTCGCAAAGAAATGCTCAATGTCAATTTAATCAATATCCACTTCTGGATAGCAACAATTGGCGTGGTTCTTTACATTGCAGCAATGTGGATTGCCGGCGTTATGCAAGGATTAATGTGGCGTGCGGTTAACGAAGATGGAACCTTAACCTATAGCTTCGTAGAAACAGTTCAAGCAACCTACCCCTACTACGCTATTCGATTGTTAGGTGGTGTCTTGTTCCTGGCCGGTATGCTTATCATGGCGTACAACGTCATTAAAACTATTCAAGCAGGCCCAGATGCCGAACTTGAAGCCAATCCAGTAAAAGAGGGCTAATCATGCAACACGAAGCAATTGAAAAAAATATTGGCCTTATGGGAATTCTGATTATTATTGTCATCAGTTTTGGCGGACTTGCTGAAATAGTTCCGCTGTTTTTTATTGATGACACCACCAAGCCACTTGATACGATGAGACCCTATACAGCACTTGAGTTAGAGGGTCGAGACATCTATATTCGTGATGGTTGTACGGTGTGCCACTCGCAGATGATTCGACCATTCAGAGCAGAAACAGAGCGATACGGTCATTACTCTGTTGCTGGTGAACATGTATGGGAATACCCACATCTTTGGGGCTCAAAAAGAACTGGACCTGATTTGGCTCGTGTTGGCGGTCGATACAGTGACGAATGGCATCGAGTCCATTTATTGAACCCTCGTGATGTCGTGCCCGAATCGAATATGCCTGCTTTCACCTGGTTAGAGCACAATACTATCGATAGTAGTTTAACTGCCCGCAAACTTGAAGCTTTTAAGTTGTTGGGAGTTCCCTATACTGAAGCTGATATTGCCGGTGCAAAAGCCGCTGTAGAAGGTAAAACTGAACTTGATGCAGTTGTAGCCTATTTGCAAGCTTTGGGTACTGCGATAAAGGATAAAAGGTAATTGATTGTGGAAGATATCAACCTTATTAGAAGCTTGATAACGCTTGCGCTGTTTATCTTATTTGTGATTTTAATCATACAGGTATTTAGCAAAAAAAATAAGCGCCACTATGAGGACGTAGCCAAAACCGTATTTGATGATGGCGATGAGCGTTCCGTACAAATAAACCAAAAACAAACTAAGGTGAAAGACCATGACTGAATTTTGGAACTGGTGGGTCATAATAATCGTTGCAATCAATGTATTGGGATGTTGGGCTCTGCTGTATTGGACTCGGAATATCAAAGAGTCTGAAGAAAATGAAACAACCGGCCATGTTTATGATGGCATCGAAGAATATAATAATCCGCTACCTCGCTGGTGGTTAAATATGTTCTACATTACTTTGGTGTTTACCATTGGCTATCTGGTACTTTATCCTGGTCTTGGGAACTTTGAAGGGACTCTGGGATGGACTCAGGAGAATCAGCACACCGAAGAAGTAAATAAAGCCAAAGAAACTTATCAACCATTATTTGACAAGTACGCCAGCACTCCGCTCGCTGAATTGAGTAAAGTTAAGCAAGCGACAGAGATGGGAAAACGTATTTTTGTTAATACCTGTTTTGGCTGCCATGGTTCAGATGCACGTGGCAATCCGGGTTATCCCGATCTGACCGATAAAGACTGGTTATATGGCGGATCAGCTGAACAAATCAAGCAAAGTATTGTGAGCGGTAGAAATGGTATGATGCCGGGCTTTGGTGCCAGTTTAACGGCTGATCAGATTGATGGACTGGTTCAGTATGTTGGTCAACTATCAGGACATCAAGTTGACGCTGTTAAAGCTGAAACAGGAAAAGCAGTATTTAATACGCAATGTTTTGTTTGTCATGGCCAAGATGGTAAAGGTAATATCGCGATGGGAGCGCCCAATCTGACTGATGAGATTTGGCTTTATAGTGGTTCAGCTACAGGGATCGCAAAATCTATCAGAGAAGGAAGGAATGGACAAATGCCAGCGCATGATGACATTTTGGGCGCAGAAAGAGCCCATTTAGTTGCTGCTTACGTATATAGTCTTTCAAATCAGTAACCATTCAATTAAACAAATGCCAAAGGTGTAATTATTTCACCTTTGGCTTGTTAAGGCCGAGACAACCCCATGTCGCAAAAACAATCAGACACCTACGTAATTCGCGATCTCTACGCTAAGCCAGAAAAAATATACCCCAGGCAAGTCCATGGTATTTTTGCTCGCATGAGAATTTTTTCGGTACTCGGCTTACTTGGCTTTTACTATCTTGCTCCCTGGGTAACCTGGAATTCAAGGCAGGCAATTCTTCTTGATCTGCCTGCTCGTCAGTTTCACTTGTTTGGCACAACCTTCTGGCCACAGGATTTTATTTATTTAACACTATTATTAGTTATCTGTGCTGTCGGTCTGTTTTTGTTTACCGCAATTGCTGGTCGTTTATGGTGTGGCTACGCCTGCCCACAAACAGTGTGGACAGAGACATTTCTCTGGATTGAGCAATTAGTTGAAGGTAACCGTAACAAACGCATGAAGTTGGATAAAAAAAATTGGGGTGCTGAAAAAATATTAAAGAAAACAACAAAGCACGCATTGTGGATCATTTTTGCACTCTTTACCGGTTATACTTTTGTTGGTTATTTTTCCCCGATAAGAGAATTATGGGATGGTATGATCACCCTTTCACTTGGCTCCTGGGAATGGTTCTGGATTGGTTTATACTCTCTTGCTACCTATGGAAATGCTGGAAAACTCCGTGAGCAAGTCTGCTTACATATGTGCCCCTACGCCCGTTTTCAAAGTGCAATGTTTGATAAAGATACGCTCATTATTTCATACGATGAGAAACGTGGTGAAGGAAGGGGCAGTCGCAAGAAAAATAGTGACTATAAAGCAAAAGGTCTTGGCGATTGTATTGATTGCAATCAATGTGTTCATGTTTGCCCAACCGGTATCGATATTCGAAATGGACTTCAATATGAATGTATCGCTTGTGCTGCCTGTATTGATGTCTGTGACAATGTTATGGAACAGATGGAATACCCCAAAGGCCTGATTAAATATACTACTGAACACGAAGAAAAAGGCAAAAAAACTAAACTATTAAGAGTAAGAACACTACTTTACATCACTCTCTTTAGTGGTTTGATTCTGGCTTTTATATTATTAGTTGCTAATAGAACACCACTTGATGTCAATGTGATCAGAGATCGAAATAACTTATACTCAGAATCATTCAATGGCGAAATTGAAAATACCTATGTTCTTAAAATTTTGAATATGTCCCAACAGAAACATCAATACACGCTGACAGTTTCAGGTGTTAAAGACGCAAATATTAAATATAATAGTGAATTGCAGATTGAACCTGGAGAGGTATTAACTCTTCCTCTTAGAGTTTCCGTTGCGGCTGAAAATCTAACTCATCGTTCAAGCGATATATTCTTCAAAATAAACACCGTGGGTGTTGATGATGAAACTCATATTACCAAGGGCAAATTCCTTGGACCTAAAAAGTGATAATAAATAAAATGACTCAACAGCAAGAAACAGCCTGGTACAAACAAAAGTGGCCCTGGCTTGTCATATCATTACCATTAATAACGGTAATAGCAGGCATACTGACTTATCAGATTGCATCCGAGCAACCAGATAGCCTGGTCAAAGATGATTACTTTAAAAAAGGCCTTGCGATTAACCAATCACTGGCGAAATTAAAGCGCGCAGAAGAACTGGGGATTAGTGCTCAATTTACCAATGATGTAG
>CBDUHU010000113.1:0-9143 GCA_965366725.1 uncultured Kangiellaceae bacterium | reverse complement strand
CATTACTCAAAAGTTGGATTAAAGGACTCGCCAAAAGTCTGCAACAAGGCCTTATTCTATTGTTTGATTATGGCTATCCTCAGAGTGAGTATTACCATCCACAAAGAATTGAGGGCAGTTTGCGTTGCTTTACCCGTCATCAGGCGCATAGCGATGCATTGTCACTGGTTGGGGTTCAGGACATTACGGCACATGTTGATTTTACCGATGTAGCCAGTTCTGCAGTGGTTGCTGGCTTATCTGTGAATGGATTTACCACCCAGGCCGGTTTCCTCCTCGAAAACGGTATTCTCAATCTAACCGATAGTGATAATGAGAACTCGGTTGATGCCGAGAAATACCGGTTAAGTCAACAGATACAAAAGTTAACTGCACCTGGTCAGATGGGAGAAGTAATCAAGGTCATAAGTCTTGGTAAAGGGACTGAGAACGCGGTTGCCGGTTTTTCCTTACAGGACCAGTTACATAGATTATAAGAAAAAGATTGTATTCCTTCACCGCTAAATTAGAATATTGTTGCCATCTAACTGATTAAAAGGCTGTCACAAACCTTATGTCACTAACATCAAAATTAATTTACTTAATTTGTCTAATGCTTATTAGTCCGGCGGTGTATGCTGCGGATATGCTGCCCTGGAAGACCTATCTGTTAAGCGTTATGGGCATTTCTCTGGTTATTGCGAGCGTACTGAGTATTCGTAATAGTAAAGTTGACTCATTAATGGCTAAGTTGTTATTAGCCGGTCTTTATTTTTGGATATTGACGTTCGCACAACTTATTATTCTTGCTTTGCTACACTACCTTAACGGCTAACAAGGACAAATAAATGGATTGGTTACAAGTTATTATCCTGGCAATACTCCAGGGATTGACTGAGTTTCTACCGATATCAAGTTCGGCGCATTTGATATTACCATCACAACTATTTGGACTGGTGGATCAAGGACTTGCTTTTGATGTGGCGGTTCATGTTGGCTCATTGGTGGCGGTTTTAATTTATTTTCGCCATCAGGTTAGTGATATGACTGTTGCCTGGTTTCAATGGGTGTTGAAAGGTGAAAAAAGTGCAGATGGCCGGTTGGCATGGGCGGTTATCTGGGGAACTATTCCGGTTGGTTTTTTTGGTTTGATTATTAGTCTTTTTGATCTTGATGACCATATGCGCGCTACTGAAGTGATTGCGACTACTACAATATTGTTTGCTTTATTACTTTGGTGGGCGGATAACAAAGCCAGTCAGGTCAGAGATGAGCAGACACTCAGCTTTAGTGATATCGTTTTTATTGGTTGCGCCCAGGCATTAGCCCTGATCCCGGGAACTTCTCGTTCAGGGATCACCATGACTGCCGGTTTAATGATGGGGCTGACCAGAACGGCTGCAGCACGTTTTTCATTCCTGTTATCAATTCCCGCAATTGTACTGGCGGGGGGACTTGAAAGTTATCAATTGATAACCAGCCCATCCTCTGTTGAGTGGCAATTGGTGATTGTAGGGGCTGTTCTTTCCTGCCTTGCGGCGTTAACCTGTATCCACTTTTTCTTAATACTGCTTGAAAAGGTTGGTTTTAAACCATTTATTTTTTATCGTCTAGCATTGGGAGTGGCATTATTCTGGTTTATTTCGGTGAGTTAATGGTCTAGCAGCTGAACGTCATAACTACTATTGGTTAGCCCGGTAACGCCGTCATCATTTAACTGCATACTTCTCAAATTAATTTCATTGCCATGATAACTACGACAGATATTGTCATGGCTTAATACCGACATTGGTTTTAAAGCACTGGCAGATGTTGCCAGATCAGAATATATCAAAGTTGTGCCATCAATTCGGATAACCACACCTGCACGCACTTCAGCCAGAATTTCGCCAAAGCAATCATTGGCCATAAAGTAACGGTTTGTATTGCTGCGAGCAATGCGGTTATCTTGTGCAATATTAAATACAAAACCCTTGTTTGAAACGGCGCTAATATAATCACCATTGAGTCCAAATGAGAGTATTTTTGCTACCTTCACGCCATTGGAATAAATTCCAGCGAGGGGGAGTTGTTCAATCTGTTTTTCTGCTTCCTGCTGTCTGATGCCTGTATTGGAAGGGTGGACTGAAGACTCTTTCAGTACAGCATCCTGTTTTAACTGATGTTTTAGTTGGTCTAGTTGCTCTGTATATTGATTAACTTTCCCGTTTAACTGTGTGGATTGAGAAAACTGCCAGCCTAACAGGGCTAAAAAAGCAATTAGCATCATCATGGTAAAGCCCGCTAGCCAGCTTGTTCGCTTGTTGGCTAGTCGGTATAGTTCTTCCAGGTAATCACTATGCGCAGAAACCTGCTCCAGCATTTGTGCTTGTTTATCTGTTTGCGCGATCTTATCCAACATTCTTTTACCATAATGAATCATATCGCGGCGCAGAGTGTCAGTTACCAACCGGACGTTTGCGTTTAATTGCGGAGAGAATTCATTTGCGAGAAAAGACTCTAGCCATACCCTTAATTTCTCATCGGCGGTAGATTGTGCTGCGAGCTCATTTTCAACCTTTATCTGCTCTGGTAGAAGCCCCATTTTTGCCAGAATATCTTTTAAAGTACTGTCATCCAGCTCTTTAGGTAGAATACCCAGAGCGCCTAATTCTATAACCTGTCTGGCGTAAGCTTGATCGCTCTTGGCGGTATACATCACAGTTGGTATTGATTTTGTTTGTGGATTTGACTTTAGAAGTTTGAGAGTTTCATCGCCATCCATCACTGGCATTAACTGATCGAGGAAAATTCCATCAACTGAATAGGTGCTTAAATATTCAATGGCCTGCTTGGCAGATTGCGCATGAACTGATTTGAGTTGGTACTGATTAAGCATTCTGGCCAGTACCACATAAGCTGTTCGAGAATCATCAACAATTAGCAGGGTTTTCATCATTGGTCCTGAGGGTCACGCTGTTTTAGTGGTAGCTTGAGGCCGCCTTTCTTATCAGCTTTGTTAGAGTCCGGATTATTATTATTTTAATACTACTGAATGAATATTAACCAGAGTCCAGGAATTAGGCAATTATGACGAAGGCTTTTTGTGACCAAATATGAGCTTTTTGATTAAACAGGTGTTGCTCAAAAATAGACGGATATTGTCTTAATGACAATTCAGATGCGGATTTTTACTTAGAGTAAACAGTTACTGGTAAAAGCAAAAGTGGCCAAGCTGACTTATTCCGCGCTATCAGTAGAGTCCAGGTGTTTGACCATACTGACTCTTTTACGGTGAATTTCGTCGCCCAGTTTTTTGCCCTGATAGCCCTGTGCGATAAGTTCTTTGGGTTGGATCTGCTGGCAGGCTTTAAATGCCCGTCGCATCAATCTGGCCTGGGGATAATCGCGTTTTTCAAATCCGGTACGTCCTTTAAAGTCAGCTTCACAAACTTCGAGGAACTGTTCAAATCGTTGTGGCTTTCTAAAGGCGTCTGTTTTTTCCAGTACTTTAACAATGGTTGCAGGAGTTAACTCTTCTATTCGATGTAGATGAAGGTGAAATTCACTGGCTATTTTAGCCAATTGCTCATATTCAGTGGGAGTTCTCAATCTTCGGCAAAGCTTTGCTACCAATGGTACCCCTTTTTTTTCGTGTCCAACATGGCTTGGAAGTGTTTCTTTTGGACTCTCAGCTTTACCAAGATCATGACACAAGGCAGCAAATCGGGTTACCGGGTTATCAGATATGAGCGCCGCTTGTCGCAACACCATCATGGTGTGTATTCCAGTATCAATTTCCGGATGCCATTTTACCGGGTTGGGAATACCCCAGAGAGCATTAATTTCGCCAAACCAGCATTCAAGTGCATCGCAGCTGCGTAATACCTCAAAATAGACATCAGGAGCCGCTTCGCCCAAAGCCCGGTAGGTTTCTTTCCACACTCGCTCTCCCGGTAACGATAAAAGCTCGTCAGAAGCTGCAACCTGTCTCATTAGTTCCAGGGTTTCCGCTGCGATGGTAAAACCTAAGTGATGATATCGGGCGGCAAAGCGTGCCACTCGCAATATTCTCAGAGGATCTTCAGCAAAGGCAGGTGAAACATGACGCAATATTTTGTTTTGAATATCTTCCTGTCCACCATAAGGGTCAATTAAATCGCCATTGTTTGACATCGCGATGGCATTGATGGTCAGGTCGCGGCGTAACAGATCCTGTTCTAAAGTGATCCCTTTTTCTGCATATACCTCAAAACCATAGTAACCTTTGCCTGATTTACGCTCGGTACGAGCCAGCGCATATTCGTCAGCACTCTCAGGATGGAGAAAAACCGGGAAGTCTTTTCCGACCTGCTTGTAGCCTTTATCAAGCATTTCTTGAGGGGAAGCGTTTACTACAACCCAGTCATGTTCAATAACCGGATAATTAAGCAGCTTATCGCGAACTGCACCGCCAACTAGAAATACTTCCATAGTACAAACACAAGACCTCAATAAACCAACGGTTAAGCAAAATATAGCCGTTACCCATTGACCAAAAGAATGTTACTTGCAGTCAGCAGGCAAGCGCACAGCTATTATAACAAATATCATAGCGCTAAGGATATATGGCCGTAACTTGGATTCGATAGTTTTTCTGTATACTCTTTGGGGGCGTATTCCGATTAACCTGCGCCAAAAATCTTTTCCATGGTTGATATCATGGTTTCTCCTTGACTGGCTGGCTGTTGTCGCTCATGATGCTTTTTCAGACCGGTAGGCCAGATCATTGGTTAAATTTAATGGTTTTATGCTGATAGTCTGATTGAAGTGTCTAAACAGCGCTATTTTATAATTAAACGTTTGTCGATTTTTAATCATGTATCTAAAACATTTCTCACTAAACGAACGAGCTTTTACTATCTCGCCGGATCCTCGATTTCTTTTTATGAGCAATCGTTATCGAGAGGCATTAACTCATTTGACCTATGGCGTTCAGGAAGGTGGCGGTTTTGTTCTTTTAACCGGTGAAGTTGGCACTGGAAAAACAACAGTTTGTCGCTGTCTGTTGCAACAATTACCAGAGAATACGCGTCTGGCATTTGTATTAAACCCCAAGCTGAATAGTATCGAATTACTGGCTACAATTTGTGATGAACTTAAAATTGATTATCCGGAAAATTGCGAAAGCTTAAAAATACTCACTGACAAATTAAGTGAGTATTTGCTCGAATGTTATGCTCAACAGTTGAACGTGGTGGTGATGATTGATGAAGCGCAGAATCTGGAAACAGAAGTACTTGAGCAGATCCGGCTATTGACCAACCTTGAAACTAATCAAAAAAAATTGCTTCAGATCATTTTGGTAGGGCAACCTGAATTACAGGAGAAACTGGCACTCAGAGAATTACGTCAGCTAGCTCAACGGGTAACAGCCAGATATCATTTACGACCGCTTAATTTAAAAGAAACCATTGCATATATTCTCCATCGAATCCGAATTGCCGGTTGTCCTAGAACGCTATTTTCTCGCCAGTCAATTGAGTATCTACATGCTAAAACAGAAGGCATTCCCCGTTTAATTAACACAATATGTGACCGTGCACTTTTTGCTGCTGCAAACCGTAATAGAGAGCGGGTGGATAAGTCGATAATGCAACAGGCAGTTAAAGAAATCATGGGGGAGTTTAATGGTATTCAACCGGTTGAAAAGCAATCGTTCAACTGGATTAAGCCGTTAATGATTGGAATAGCTCTGTTTTCAGTTGCTGGCTTTTCCTATTGGTCGGGAGTGAGCAACACTGAACAGAATAAGGAATCTGAGAAAGTCGGTTCCACAGCTAGTGAAGCCAAACCAGTCCCGGCTGATCCTGTAAGTCAAGTTGTTTCATTAGAGCCGGTAGTCGAAGAAAGCCTTCTGAACAGGCTTATCGGGCAGCAGCGTTGGGATAATAATGGCAACTGGTCGTTACAATATCTGCTTAAGCTATGGCAAATTGATTATCAGCCTTTCAGAGACGGACCAGGTTGTAAATTTGCTGCCAGTTATTCTCTGCAATGTTCAGAATACAAAGGACATTGGCAACAATTGCGAGCCTATAACAGACCAGCAATATTGAAGTTTTCGGCAGGTCTGCAGGGAGAATTCTGGGGCACTTTAAAATCAATCAGGGGAGTTGAAGCAACCGTTGTCTTTGGAGAAAAAGAAAGCGTGGTGAAATTGGATTTGTTATCGACTTTGTGGACCGGAGATTTTATTTTAATCTGGCAGGCTCCCTCAGGATTTAGTGGAGATATTCGTTTGGGTGATAGCGGTGAAGCTGTTTTATGGCTTTCAAAAAATTTAAATCGACTCGATGATAAAACAACCCCGCCAGTTTCTGAATTTGGACTTCCATTAAAACAGCAGTTGTTGGCTTTTCAAACAAAAAGAAATATTAATGCTGATGGTATTGCGGGTATGCAGACGATATTAAAAATTAATGCAGATACCCTTGCCGGGATCCCACTATTAGAAGCAATGTAGGAAATAAGCGTGTCTATTTTACTTGAATCTCTCAGTCAACAGGAACATGAACAAAACCGCGAGCTTCCTGATATTCACTCATCGCATTTTGATGACGATATGCTTGGTGATGAATGGATCATCAAAAAAATGCAGCGTTGGCGTTTGTTGAGTATCGTTTTGATCGTTTCACTAGCAGCAAGCTGGTTATTTTTTATATTTGGCAATTCATTTTCACATATTGAAAACAACCGTCAGGCCGAGGTTGATTTCAATGAAAAAGAGACAATCGTCAACAAGGTTACAGATGCCAGCGAAATGCTCAATAAAGAGCCTGCGGAGAGAGTCGATGCTCAAATAGACACGCTAGATGTTTCTCCAGTTACAACGGGCGATGCTCATATAAAGTCAGCTCCTCAGCAATTAACGACATCAAATCAAAACCAGATCAAACAAGATAAAATCCGATACGTACCGCAGAAGAAAAATTTATTGGAAACTGAAAGAGAAACCGAAGAGTCTGAACTGAGTGTTAAACCGAATAGTATCGGCGGAGGGACTCAGGTAAATGGTAATCATCAGGTTATTGGGGGAGTTATTGATCGTGAAGAACTTTCTTTTGAACTACAGCAAAAATTTCCGCAAATCGTGATTAGTTCCTATGTTGTTGCCAGTAATCCAGAAGAGAGCTTTATTATCCTCGATGGCTCTTTTTATCAAATTGATCAGCGAATAGCACCTGATCTTATTTTACGTGGAATAGAGCAAGACCATGTGATTGTAGAGTTTCATTCTTACTTAGTAAAACTTCCACGAAGTTAACCGACTAAAATCTGAGTTTTATGAATAAAAATCCACCGCTTAAAAGTGTCAAAAAATTAATCTGGCGGCTACTAATTATCGGCGTTGTGCTGCTAGGTTTTCTTGTCATTTATCTGGATGCGATGGTAAAAGACGAGTTTAATCAGCAAGCATGGAATATTCCGGCAAAAGTCTATGCTCGTCCTTTATCATTTTCCGTTGGTAAGCGGTTATCAGAAAAAGAATTACGTCTTGAGTTGGCATTATTGGGTTATCGTCAGACTGTTAAAGCGGTTAATCAGGGACAATTTGAATTTTATCGGGACTCAGCCCAACAAAGTTCGTTTGTTATCAATACTAGAGGTTTCAAATTCTGGGACGGAGTGCAACCGGAACAAATCCTTGAAGTTAATCTGAAGTCCGGTGTTATTGTTGAACTAAAAGATTTCGCCAGTCAGAAAATGGTTAACTTCTTACGTCTGGACCCGCTTCCTTTGGGGACGATTCAGGCTGGTGGTAATGGTGCTTCCAGTGAGGATCGTCAACTTGTTTCATTATCTCAGTTACCTGAGCATTTTATTCCTGCACTGCTTAATACAGAAGATAGAAATTATTACCATCACTGGGGAATATCCTTAAAAGGCATTGCTCGAGCCGCATGGAGTAATCTGTCGAAAGGAGAAGTACGTCAGGGAGGAAGTACCTTGACTCAGCAGCTAATGAAGAATCACTTTTTATCACAGGAAAGAAGTTTGTGGCGAAAACTACGTGAAGCGATACTGGCCTTATTAACCGAAGTGCACTACGACAAGAATACTATCCTTGAAGCTTATATCAATGAAGTTTATCTGGGGCAGAATAATCAGAACGGTATTTATGGTTTTGCACGAGCGAGTGAGTTTTATTTTGACAAGCCATTAGCGGGGCTTAACCTTAATCAAACTGCATTGCTTGTTGGTATGGTCAAAGGACCTTCACTTTACAATCCACGAAGAAACCCGAAGACCGCAAAAAAGAGAAGAGATCTGGTATTAAAAAAAATGCTGGAAAATGGTTTAATTTCAGATAATGAATATGACGATGCGATTTCTAGAACACTCCAGGTGGTGACCAAAGCAAAACGGCAGAGTAGTAAAGTCCCTGCTTTTATGGGTTACATTAAACGAGAATTGCGTCAGGAATATTCGTTGTCACAGTTACATAATCAGGGCTTAAGGTTGTTTACCAGTCTCGATCCTCTGGTTCAGCAGAAAACAGAAAATTCGTTAAAACAGAAATTGAAGCAGATTGAGCAAGGACAAAAAAATATTGAAAAGTTACAAGGAGCAGTGATTGTCAGTGATATTAAATCTGGAGATATTTTAGCGATGGTTGGCGATCGAAATGCTAACTACATCGGTTTTAACAGAGCCGTTGATGCTTATCGCCAAACAGGGTCAGTGATAAAACCATTTGTTTATTTAACTGCTTTGCAACAGAATCAGGAATTTCACCTGATGACGCCATTAAGAGATGAAAACTTTACCCTCAAGGGGACCGATGGCTCGCTTTGGTCACCTAAAAATTATGACAATAAAGCACATGGCAAAATTGCGCTTAAAGATGGTTTAATCCATTCATATAATTTAGCAACAGCTAAGTTAGCCATTGCCGTAGGTATTGATAATATTGTTAAAAACATAATTGAAGCTGGGTTTTCCCGTCCGCTAGATGCCTTTCCTTCGCTCGCTTTAGGGGCTCGGGAAATGTCACCGCTTGAAGTATTGAGACTTTACCAGGCAATTGCTAATGATGGTGTAGGTACTAACTCTACTGGATTAATTGCTGTACAGGATCATCAGGGAAACCTGTTGCAACGTTATCAGCGTCAGGCAGAATCACGGTTGGAGCCTGAAGCTAC
>CBDUHU010000112.1:0-9147 GCA_965366725.1 uncultured Kangiellaceae bacterium | reverse complement strand
GACGTCAGTTGAAAGCCAGTCATGTCAGATTTATGTCGAGGTATTAAAAGATGCATAAAGAATGCTCTGTGTTACAGCTATCTTATATTAGTGTTTAAATTTATTTTATTTCCAATTAAATAAATTTAAACACCAATAATCTTGACGTGAAAACACCGTTACGCCCCTATTGTGCAGAGACTTCTCGGCTCATCAGTAATCGTCTGAAAAATCTAGTTGAATTCGCTTTATATTGAGTGATCCAGCTCTCTCTAATCATCAAGTTGTTTTTATGGCACTGTAAATGCTATGCAAATATGCTGAATGGTTTTATCACCAGAGTAATTCACTAATTATCATAGGGTTATCACATTAAGAGATTTTTAGGAGTGTAGTATTTAGCTTTTGATTTAATTGTACAAAAATATAAATTTCACCAATAGAATGAAATTAACATGGAAACTAAGTCACTATGGATATTCTAGTTATTGATGATCAGCCTGTATATAGCGAAGGCTTGACAAGTATTTTACAACGTAAATTCCCAACATCCAAGGTTGAATCACTCCCTGACTCACCGGGCTTTAATGGAGTCAGTCGAAGGTTTCTTCTTTCAACAGATTTAATATTATTTGGTATTAATTCAGCCAGAGAAAATGAAACTGAATTATTAGAAGATATTTATACATCAGCTGAATTGCCGCCGGTTATTGTCTTATCATCAAGTTTTGACTACCAACAAATAAAGCGGATATTAGATCTCGGAGTCAACGGGGTCATTCCCAAACACTATTCTGCTGACAGGATGGTTAGTGCGATTACTGAATGTTGCGACGGAAACATTCATATCCCTGAAGAAATTAAAATTGAAATTAATCAGCTTTCTGCGTTCGTTGAAAAACAGAGAAAGGTAGCATTATCATTATTGATTACAAAACGTCAACTCGAAGTGCTTACCTTGATCGATGAACGATTTGCTAATGATGAGATAGCTGATCGATTATGTGTGAGTGTTGCCACGATAAAAAGTCATATTAATAAGATATATAGCGCGCTCAATGTGAAATGTAGGAAAAGCTGTTTGAAAGCCGCCTATGATATTGGCTTACTATTTAGCCTGAAAAAATAATAATGCCCTTTTGTGACTACTGGCTGTTTTTGGTTTTCTCAAGAAGGTTTGATAATGAAATAATTGAAGTGATTGGCAAAATCAACCTTTTGGGTTGATTTTTTTTCTAAGCAATCAAGGCATAATTTATCACAGGATAAGTTGATTAACCGATAGACAAGAAAGTTTTGTCGTTATTAGCAAACCAGAACTTATGAAAATAGTAGTGGCTCAATAATGGCGTTTATATTTTTCTCCAAAGGAAATTATCTGGAATGATTAAGTCGGCTTTAGTTTTTATTAAGAACCAATTAGATCAATATCTGGTTAATCGCTTTGATCTGGACGAAAGTACAACGGTGTTAAATTACCTGGTTGAACAAAATGGTAGTGTTCCGCAAAAAAATCAGAATAAAATGGTACTAACCTTGATTAATCTTGACCATGAAACCAGTAAACAGTACTACGGTGGTCAACAGAGAATTGGTAATCAATCGGTAAAAGTAAATCCTGCGGTTCATTTTAACGTTGACTTGTTATTCACTGCTAGCTTCGATGATTATGATGAATCACTGAAGTTTCTAAATGCAACCATTTCTTTTTTTCAGGGTAATAATGTACTAGATGAAAAGAAGTGCTCAGATATGCCTGATGGCATCACCAGTCTTAATTTTGAAATTGAAAATTCTTCTTACTTTGAAACACATAATCTGTGGAGTGCAATGGGGGCTAAATATCAACCCTCCATTATTTATAAAGTGCGTCATGTCAGTATTCAAAATGATGAAATTAATCGTGTTCTAACTAATGTTTCAACTGTTAAATCCGAGGTGGCGCCGTTAAATGAATGAGCCACTTTTTACAATTAGTCTAAAGCATCAGTATTATACCGATGGTGTGATGCAGAATGTTAAGCTGATTCCATCAGGTGATACTAAGATTTTTATTGATAAATACCAGCTGTTATTGTCAAAGCAGGCTGGTGTTTTCTCATTATCTTATTTTGGTGATAGTTCATTTGATTACTTTGTAGAGTCGCTTGGAAGGTTGTTGGACTCAAAGCCGCTGACTTTTTATCTGGTTCCACTGAATGAACAGTTTGTCATTATTTCTGATTTGCCGGTTAACTGGTGTGGTCAGTTAAACTATGCAAGTAACAAGGTTACTTCTCTTTCTTCGAAAAGTGATACTGATGGAGGGGCTGGACGCCAGCAGCATAATTATAATCTTATCTTGAGTATGAAAGAAAAAAAAGTACTAACCGACGGAGCGATTGGGCAAGTTGAAATATTTTCCGAGGATCTGTTACTTAATAGAGAAAAAAGTTTAATTCCAAATTTTGTTGTACAAATTGATTCACGTTCAACCTATTGGCATTACTATGTTTTTAATCGAAGTCAATTAGAGTTAACTGCACCTAAAGTCACTAATCAGGATGATATTGTTTTTGATAATCCTGAAGACATTACCGCTGTAACCGGCGAAAAGGGTTTGTTGTTTCGTTCTGGAAAACGAAAATTTAAGTTAACTGAGAAAGCTGAATATCAATTTGATTTAATAAATGCTCGTAAAGACAGTTTTGCTGAATCTGAAAATGTTTCGGTGGATTCGAAATTGTTAATCAGTGGACTGCCAATACCACATACAAGCAGTGTGAATATTGCAGTAGAAGAAGGGCAGAGATATATTTATTCAGAAATGTATGTTTATTTATGATATTAATCAGGAGCAAAAATATGGAAAATCCCCCCCCTATAACTTACTTAATAACTAAAGGCGAATTGACATTATGATAGCATCTAACATAAAAACTCCCGGTGTATATATCGACGAAGTCAATGGGTTCCCTAATTCAGTTGTCCCTGTAGAAACCGCAGTACCAGCTTTTATAGGCTATACACCATATGCTGAATATGAGGGGAAATCTTACACCAATAAGGCGCAGAAGATAACTTCTTTTGCAGAATTCCAGGCAATCTATATGTTACCTAGCTTGCCGCCTCCGGCAGATCCAAGTAAACAATATAATCCTGAATATTATCTGGTAGCAGAAAAGGAACAGCCTACAAAAGGCGACTATATGACGCTTGCTGGTCAATACTACTCGATATTACCTGATCCCTATACCATCTATTATCTCTACAATAGTATTCGTTTATTTTACGAAAATGGTGGGGGCGATGCATATATAGTTTCAGTCGGTAGTTATGGTGAACCCAGCAAAAAACCACTGGCCAGCGCATCGGAACCGCTAGTTAATCCAAATGTAAAACTGAGTGATCTTAAGACGGGCCTGGCTCTACTAAAGAATGAAGTAGAGCCGACTATGTATATTTGTCCTGAAGCAACGTTACTTTCTGTTGCAGACAATGGAACTTTGATGCCATTAATGCTGTTACAAGCACAGGCTATGCAAACAACAATTTGTTTGTTTGATATTATTGGTGGCAATGATCCTGACCCGATTATGTACACGAATGATATTGAGACTTTCAGAAATAATACGGGAACTGAAGGATTAAAATATGGTGCTGCTTACTATCCTTTTGTAGGCACCACGATCATGCAATCTGAAGATATTGATTTCACCAATTTATTTGGTGGCGACACTAAACAACTTAGTGCTGTGTTAAGTCCTGCCTCTAATCCAAACCCAGCGGCAGAAAAAATTATTGGAATGATCGAGAACCCTCCAGCTTCTCCACTCACTAACAGCCAGTATAACGCTTCTCTGTTAATTGCAAGTAAAACATATAGCCAGATAATTAAACACGTTTTAGCTGATGCTAATATGTTACCACCAAGTGGAGGAATGGCTGGTATCTATACAGTTAATGATAATAATCTCGGTGTCTGGCATGCTCCAGCAAATGTCGGAATCATTGGCGCATCAAACCTACCAATTCGATTGTCTGATATTCAACAGGAAGATCTGAATGTTGATGCTGTTTCTGGAAAGTCGATCAACGCGATACGCTTTTTTAACGGTCAGGGAATTCTGGTGTGGGGCGCAAGAACACTTGATGGCAACAGTCAGGATTGGCGATATGTGTCAGTTCGTCGAACAATGACGTTTTTGGAGCAATCAGTAAAGTTGGCTGCCAGAGCTTATGTGTTTGAACCAAATGATGCTAATACCTGGTCTGGCGTTAAAAGTATGATCAGTAGTTTTCTGACTACAATCTGGAAAGAAGGTGGCTTGCAGGGTACAACAGCGGCGGATGCTTTTCAGGTCGATATTGGACTTGGCAGTACCATGACCCCTGAAGATCTTCTTAATGGATTTATGAATGTAACCGTTAAGGTTGCAGTAGTAAAACCGGCAGAATTTATCGTGATTACCTTTCAGCAGGAAATGGCTAAATCCGGTTAACGATTTTTTGTTTAGTAATTACTTTTAACCAATAAAATACAATTGATGAGGATATATTATGGCTGATGATGGCAGCAAAGAAGGCAGCACCTGGCCAATGCCCAAGTTCCGCTTTGAGGTGGACTTGGGAACAGAATTGAAAGGGGTTGCTTTTCAGGAAGTTTCAGGCATGGACAAAGAAGTTCAAATTATTGAGTACCGTGCGAGTAATAGTAAATTATTTTCAGTGGAGAAAATGCCCGGCATTGTTAAATATGGAAATGTCACTATGAAGCGAGGAGTTTTTGTCAATGACAATAACTTCTGGAAGTGGATGGATCAAATCAAGATGAATACCATTAAGCGAAGGACGGTATTAATTAAATTGCTAGATGAAAAAGGAAAAGTGACTATGCAATGGCAATTGAATAATGCCTGGCCGACGAAAATTAGTGGGACAGATTTGAAATCCGAAGGTAATGAAGTGGCAATTGATACATTGGAAATTGCGCATGAGCAATTGATTGTTACCAATGGAAAGTAAATTTCTATCAAGCTTTTATTTCAGTCTTTCTTTTGGAGCCGATACCAGTAGTACTGATGCTGCCTTTCAGGAAGCATCAGGGCTCTCTAAAGAAATTAATATGGATGATGTTGTTGAGGGAGGAGAGAATCGTTTTAAATATCGATTACCGACCACAACAACATTTCCTAATCTGGTGTTAAAGCGTGGGATGACTTTAGAAACTTCTGCTCTAATAGATTGGTGTGCTGATGTTCTTGATAAGGGGATGTCCACCACTGTTACCACCAAAAATGTCCTTTTAAATTTGTTAAATTCAAAAGGACAAACTTGTAAAAGCTGGACTTTTAACAGTGCTTATCCGGTTAAATGGAGCGGCGCTGAATTAACTGCTGATAAAAATGCGATTTTTATCGAGACGATAGAATTGGCATATCAGTATTTTGAAATTGGAACCAGTAAGTCCTGATTTTTCAGTTAAGAGAGGATAGAAGAATGTCTGTAGAGATCCGAGAATTAGTGATTAAAACGGAAGTTAAAACTCAGTCGCAGGTACCGCAAGAAAGTTTTAATAGAGAAGATGTTGAAAGTCTTAAACAGCAACTAATGAATGAATGTATGCGGATATTTAAGGAAAAAACTCAAAAAAATAGTTTTAACCGGTAATTATCCAGGGATTGACAATGGACCAGTGGGATAGCTAATTAAACGACTTTAGACGAGCGATATGGGCAAATTAATCAAAATGAAGATCGTCGCTTTTAGTGACGGAAAATACAATAAAAAGGTCTCTGACTACGGGGTTATGATTAACCCTGAAACGATCAAATGGGACCGGACTATTGAATATAATAAAAAACAGGCTCCAGATAATAGCTCTCCTTCTGTAAAGTATAAAAAATCACTTGGGCAGAACCTGAGTTTTGATCTGGTTATTGATTGTACTGGTATTGTCGATAGTTCCAGAGTTGATTTACCCAGTGAAGTTAAGAAACTTAAAGAAGTTATTTATTCTTATCAGGGCAATATCCATCGCCCTAATTTTCTCAGTATTCATTGGGGGCGTAGCTTTACCTTTCAGGGAGTGCTAACAAATTTTGATACTAATTATAGTTACTTCAAGCCTGACGGTACGGCGCTCCGAGCAAAAGTCTCGCTGAAGTTTATTTCGTATACCGATCTGGCAAAAGTGACAAAGCAGGAAAATAAGCAGTCTCCAGATATGACCCACCTGGTCAATGTGGTCGCTGGAGATTCATTGCCTCAGTTGTCTCATGATATTTATGACACTAGTAACTACTATCTCCAGCTTGCTAAGTATAACGGTCTGAATAAATTCAGAAGAATAGAACCAGGCTCTCAACTGGTTTTTCCACCGATTGAAAATGGTGGGCAAGTATGAGTGCACCTACTCAAATTAAAAGCTCTGGTTTAGTTTCTCATCAGATTAAGATTGATGGTTCAGTGATATCTGAGGTTTACCAGGTTTTTTTAATCACTATAGAGAAGTCGATTAATCGGATTTCCAGTGCGAGAATTCTGATATTAGATGGCAGTGCAGCAAAAGAGTCTTTTGCTGTTAGTAATACTGATATTTTTGTTCCAGGAAAATCTATTACCATAGAAGCGGGTTATTCCGCAAAAAACAAACCAATTTTCACTGGCGTTATTACTAAACAGGCTTTGCGAGTTGATGGCGAGATCGGCTCGGCGCTTGAAATAGAATGCAAAGATGAAGCAGTCAAAATGACTATCGGGCGAAAAAGTGCAAACTACACCAAGAGTAAAGACAGTGATGTAATAAGTCAGTTAATTGGTAACTACTCAGGATTGTCTGCCGATGTGACCAGTACATCAACTCAGCTACCTGAGCTAGTGCAATATTATAGTTCAGACTGGGACTTTATGCTTACCCGTGCGGAAGTCAATAGCCTGGTTGTTACTACTCTCAACAGTAAAGTCTCAGTTTTCTCACCAACACAGAATACTTCTCCGGTTCTAACTATACGTTATGGTGAAAATATGTATGGATTTAATGCAGAGTTGAATTCGGTTACCCAACTTTCAGAAGTTAAAGCCAGCGCCTGGGATTATAAACAACAACAACTGATATCTGCGCAGGCTTCTAATAGTCTTGAGGGCGCAGGGAATTTAACCAGTAAAAAGTTAGCAGATGTTGTAGGACTATCTGAATTTCAACTACAAACAAGTGGCGCGGTTGATAGCAATAACTTAACTAATTGGGCCGAAGGTCAGATGCTAAAAAGTGAGTTGGCAAAAATAATAGGTGAAGTAAGGTTTCAGGGGACAGATCTGGTTGACCCCGGCGCTTATATTACGATTGATGGAATGGGAGCCAGGTTTGATGGTGATCATCTGGTTTCTGCAGTAAGGCATGATATTTCAGATGGTAACTGGTTTGTTGACGCGAGTATCGGTTTAACACCAACCTGGTTTGCTCAGGAGCCGGATGTAATGGCTCCACCAGCTGCCGGTATGTTACCGGGAGTCAATGGATTATATAACGCGACGGTCAAGAAGATTAATGATGACCCTGACAGTGAGTATCGAATTTTAATTGACTTGCCATTGTTCGATCCTTCAGCTGAGGGAGTTTGGGCCAGACTGACTAATTTTTATTCAACCAGTGGTGCTGGGGCATTTTTTTTGCCGGAAGTCGGCGATGAAGTGGTGGTTGGATTTTTAAATGACGACCCACGGTTTCCAATCATTTTAGGGAGTTTGTACAGTTCAAAAAATAAACCATTTTCAGAACTGGAGCCTAATGAGCAGAATAGTCATAAAGCGATTGTCAGCAAACAGGCACTTCGGGTGGTTTTTAATGATGAAGATAAAATATTGACGGTGACAACCCCAAACAAAAACACTTGTGTATTGGATGACAAGAACAAGCAGATCAGCTTGACTGATGAAAACCAAAACTCAATTGTCATGTCCGAAAGTGGGATCACCATTAAGAGTGAAAAATCAATCAATATTCAGGCGACTGAAAATGTGAATATTCAAGGAGAAACAGGGGTTGCGGTTAAAGCTCCCAGTGGTGATGTAAAAACTAGTGCAATGAATATAAATGAATCGGCAGATATGCAGTATACCGCAAAAGGTGACATGACCGCGTCAGTTGAAGGTGGAACGGAACTAACGCTAAAAGCTGCCATGGTTATGATTAATTGAATGATATGCGAGAACAAACACAATAATTTAAAGTAGAAAATGACTGGTAGCTGTTGAAAGAGCAGTTGCCATAGATAAATGGAATAAATTATGCCTCCAGCAGCACGACTGACAGATTTTCATGAATGCCCGATGGTGACTCCTGGGCTACCGCCAATTCCACATGTTGGTGGACCAATAATAGGACCCGGAGAGCCAACAGTTTTGATAGCCAAGTTACCAGCGGCGAGAATGGGTGACTCACTAGTGTGTGTTGGTCCTCCTGACGTTATTGTAACGGGATCAAGTTCTGTATTGATTGGTGGTATGCCGGCGGCCCGGCTTTCTGATGAAACCGCCCATGGTGGTGAAATTTTGCTTGGTGCATTTAACGTCATGATCGGAGGCTAGCGAAATGTCTGAGAGTGGTTTTTGGGGTTCTGGCTGGTCGTTTCCGCCAACTTTTAATACGGCCGATAATCAGCTGCAACTGTCTCATAAAGTGGACAATATTAACCAATCGATTGATATTATTTTGTCAACATTACAGGGTGAGCGCAGCATGATGCCATATTTTGGTTCTAATGTACGTGCCTTTGTATTTAGAAATATGGACGAAACTGCGAAAGGTGAATTAATTTATTCTGTTAAAAATAGCTTGCTGGATTATGAACCGAGAATATCGGTCAATGAGGTTGATATCACTATAGAGGATGCTGCTGCACCACTAGTGAGGATATCCGTCGATTATACCGTTAGAACCACTAATTCACGTCATAACCATGTTTTCCCTTTTTCAGTTAATGAAGGTAATAATATTCAGATTAGTTATCAGGGTGAGCAGTTCAATGAGTAATCATTCAGCGCTAAACCAGTTTATCAATGCGTTGAATCCTTTGAGTATTCAAGTGGATGAACGTGACCTGGCTAAGCGTTTGAATTTTGCCGCAGGCTATGGAAAATTAATTAATTTTTATGATCAGAATAATCAGCGTCAAGGTGATTGGAGTG
>CBDUHU010000111.1:0-9172 GCA_965366725.1 uncultured Kangiellaceae bacterium | reverse complement strand
CGGTCAGTCGAATTATTCAACGTCATGAATCATTACGAACAGTGTTTAAATCAGAAGATGGTCAACCGGTTCAGGTGATCCAGGCTAATTTTAAATTTGAGTTAACCCGTCATGATTTATCGGAGTTGGCAAACTCAGTTCAGCAACAAAAAGCTAATCAGTTAATCGCTGAAGATCGCTATCAGATATTTGACTTAACTCAGGATCTGATGGTGCGAGCTAGCTGTATTAAATTATCTGAGAAGAATGGAGTATCACAAAGCATATTACTATTTTGTATGCACCATATCGCATCAGATGGCTGGTCTGTTGGCGTGTTAAATCGAGAGTTTATTGTTCAATACCAAGCTGTTCTGGCAGATCAAAAAGATCCTCTACCACCATTGGAGATACAGTATGTTGATTTTGCCGTATGGCAAAAGGAACGTTTAACAGGAAATGTTTTGGATAAGCAGCTTGATTATTGGCAATCGCTATTGGCTGATGCACCGGCTTGCCATAGTTTAGAGTTAGATAATCCGCGAAGCCATTTACCTGCGAGAAGTGGTCAACTTAGCCATTCATTATCAGAATCCGAAACCCGTTCTATCCGCAAGCTATTAATGACTAGTAAAACAACTTTATTTATGTTGATGCAGGCTAGTTTGGCTGTTCATTTTGGTCGCCTAAGCCATGAAACTGATATCGTATTGGGTGGGCCAAATGCTGGACGAATATCAGCTGAACTTGAAACTATGATTGGCTTTTTTATCAACAACCAGATATTCAGAACGGAGTTTTCAGATAACCCAAGTTGTGAGCAGCTATTGGCACGTACCCGGCAGGCACATCTTGATTCAGCAGAGTTTAATGAAGTACCTTTTGAGGCAATTGTTGATCGAGTTAATCCACCCAGAGATTTACATCATTCACCGTTATTTCAGATATTAATTAATTTAAATAACACTGAAGGTGCAGTCGCAAATATCGACGGCGTTTTGTTTGATGAGTTAAATGAAGATGAACGAGAAAACAAATATGACTTAACGGTTTATATCGTCGAATCACCAGAAAGTAACAACGAAAGAATAGAGTTGCGCTGGGTTTATGATGCCCGGCTGTTTAACCATGAACGTATTGAAATGTATGCGGCGGAGTTTGAACATTTACTTTCACAAATGCTTGCCAATCCTGGTTTACCAGTGCTGGAACATAACTGGTTAACTGCTAAGCCATTAGTCGCTCCAAAAATAACAGAGAGCATTTCAGAGCATCATGAAATTGGAAAACTATTTGAAGCACAAGTCGCCAGACAGGGTGACAAAACCAGTTTAACTTATGGTGATAAAAGTTGGAGTTACCAACAACTCAACCAGCAGATCAATCAACTGGCACATTTATTATCAAGTCAGTATCAGGTCGCACAGGGAAGTCGTATCGCAATTGCAACCAGTCGTTCACCACAAAGGATCATTGCGATCATGGCGGTGTTGAAACTGGGTGCCAGTTATGTGCCACTCAGTGAAGAGTTACCATCCTTCAGATTAGCATATATGTTGCAAAATTCTCAGTCTGCTTTATTGATGACAGACAGTCATTTTATCCTGGCTCATCCCCAATTGAGTGCTGACAATCCTGAGTTAGCGGTATTAAAACTGGATAGTGATAATGCAATTGAATTAATCCAGTCACAACCAATTAGCAATCCGCTGGTGACAGCGATTGATGGACAGGCAGAAGCGCACGTTATTTACACATCAGGCTCTACCGGATTACCAAAAGGAGTGTCAGGAACTTATGATGCAACCTGTAATCGAGTCGGCTGGATGCTAAAAGAACTGCCTTTCGAGGAAGATGAAAGCCAGTTACATATCACTTCAATGGCATTTATCCGCGGAGTCTGGGAGTTACTGGTGCCATTATGCGGTGGTGGCAGGCTTGTTTTATGTGATCGCGATATAGTTCGTCAGGCCGATCAATTATGGCAGGTGATGAATGAACAATCGATCACTCGAATTGTCACAGCACCTTCATTAATGAAAGCCATTTCAGGATTATTGGAAGATGGAAGTATTCAGGCTTCAGCTTTTCTACGCCACTGGTTTGTCAGTGGAGAGCCGCTGGTATTAACTTCAGCACAAGGCTTATTGAAGCACTTGCCGGAAACAACACTTTATAACCTTTATGGCTCCACCGAAGTGATGTCAGATGTTTTATGGAAAACCGTTAAGCTAACGGACAAAGGACATTATGCGCCAGTTGGCCAACCAATCGATGGAGTTGAAGTGGTTGTGATGGGACCATCTCAACAGCCAGTTCCGGACGGGATCATTGGAGAGTTGGTGGTTTATGGTATCGCAGTTGCGAGAGGATATATTGGCGCGAGTGAAGCCGACCAAAAACGATTTATCAACACGCCGATGGGAAGAGGGTATCGAACAGGAGATATGGGGCGAGTTGGTTCTGATGGTAGCATTGAGTGTTTTGGACGCCAGGATGATCAGCTTAAGATCCGTGGTTTTAGAATCGAGTTAGGAGAGATAAGTCATCAACTATCCACTTGTGAAGGGATCAGCTCATCACTAGTGCTGAGTAAAACAGATACAAGTGGTGATAAGCGTTTAATTGGTTATGTGGTTAAACCTGGAGATAGTAGCTTATCAGATGATGAATTAATCAGTCAGTTAAGAAAACAGTTAGCGCAAAAACTTCCGGAGTATATGGTCCCATCATCATTTGTTGTGTTAGCGGCTTTCCCCCTCACTCCCAATGGTAAAGTTGATAAAAAAGCATTACCAGAGGTTGATGGTAGACAGTCGGCACAATGTTATGTTGCGGCGGCAACCGAGACCGAGCATCAGTTGGTAGCAGTGTGGTCAAAGTTGCTGAATATATCCGATGACTCACTGAGCGTAGAAAGTAATTTCTTTGAACTGGGCGGGCATTCACTGCTGGCAGTTCGCCTTGCAGGTGAAGTACGCACGCAGTTGAGCTTTGAATTAGCCGTTAAGGATATTTTTGCGAACTCGACGATTAAGCAACTGGCAGAAAAGATTGATGCTGGTAGTGGGACGCCACTAAGAACTCAGATAAAGAAGGTTAGTCGGGATAGAGAGGGTTATGATTTATCATTTGCCCAGCAACGCTTGTGGTTTATTGATCAAATGGAAGAAGGTAGTCCACAGTACAATATGCCAATGGCGTTAAAGGTGAGTGGTGATTTAGATTTAGTTGCAGCAGAGCTAGCGGTCAGTCGAATTATTCAACGTCATGAATCATTACGAACAGTGTTTAAATCAGAGGATGGTCAACCGGTTCAGGTGATCCGGGCTAATTTTAAATTTGAGTTAATCCGTCATGATTTATCGGGATTATCAGAGCAAGCTCAACAAGAAGAAGTAGCAGCATTAACCCGCTCACACAACCAGCAGGTTTTTAATCTGGCTAGTGATTTAATGGTTAAAGCCGCTTATCTAAAACTATCGAGCAGTGACCAGCCAGGCAAAGGTATCTTATTATTTAATATGCATCATATTGCTTCAGATGGTTGGTCAATGGGATTACTGGCCAATGAGTTTGTGATTCAATATCAGGCAGCGATTAGCGGACAGCAGGATCCTCAAGCAGCACTGGAATTGCAATATGCAGATTATGCACAATGGCAGCGAGAATGGTTTGTTGGTGACGTATTGGAAAGCCAATCGGGTTACTGGCGAGAGCAACTGGCAGAGTTGCCGGCAGTACATAGTCTAAGCCTGGATTATCCAAGACCTGCAAGCAAGCAACATGAAGGCTGTCTGGTCAAAGGGCACTTGTCGCGTAAAATCAGCGACCAGTTAGAGGCGTTGGCCCATAAACATCAGATAACTCCTTTTATGCTATTACATGGCGCATTAAGCGTCATTTTGTCTCGTCATAGCAATAGTCAGGATATTGTTATTGGTACTCCGGTGGCCAATCGATTGCAATCAGAGTTAGCACCATTGATAGGTTTTTTTGTTAACACACTGGTGTTAAGAGTGAATACCGATTACGCCCAACTGGATGACTTTCTGGCACATGTCAAACAGGTTAATCTGGACGCACAGGCTAATCAGGATATTTCATTTGAGCAGTTGGTAGAAGAATGTAAAGTTAATCGTAGTACTCAACATACACCACTATTTCAGATTTTATTTACCATGAATACTAATGACATGGAGCGTCTGACCATTCCGGGAGTTGAGTTTAGCCCAATCGAAAGGGCAACGCCGGTGGCTAAGTTTGATCTGGACATCAGTGCTGCTTTTGACGAGCAGGGAGTGAGCTTTTCATGGATTTATGATCGTTCATTATTTAATCAGAGTTCAGTGGAAAGACTCAACTTGCATCTGGAGAATTTGTTGACCGGGCTTATCGAGAGTCCGGAAGTCGCGCTTGCAGATTTATCGATTTTAACAGCAGGAGAAAAAGATTATTTGTTGAAAGGGTTAAACACAACGGTTAAAGATTACCCGGAAACGAGTTTAATGCATGAGTTTTTTGAAGCACAGGTTAGTCAACGAGCGACTCAGGTAGCGGTTACTTTTGAGTCCCAACAATTAACTTATGAGCAGTTGAACGAAAGAGCGAATCAGTTGGCACATTATCTAAGAGAGCAGGGAGTTAAACCAGACACATTGGTTGGACTTTACACTGAGCGCTCATTGGAAATGGTCATTGGTATTTTAGCAATCTTAAAAGCTGGTGGTGCTTATTTACCACTTGATCCCAATTACCCGGAAGCACGATTGTCTTATCTATTAGAAGATACCGGATTGGTACATATTTTAACTCAAAGTCATTTGCGGGCACAGCTCCAGATTGGAGAGGGTTGCCAGGTGATTGAGCTTGATAGTGAGCAAGAGAAATGGCAGCAGCAAGTTGTTAGCAACCCACAAAGATTAGCTGAGCAAACCCCATCCAGTTTAGCTTATGTTATTTATACTTCTGGTTCAACCGGACAACCCAAAGGCGTGATGGTTCCTCATCAGGCGCTGGTCAATCGGATAGACTGGATGCAACAGAGTTATCAATTGAATGGTGATGATCGGGTTTTACAGAAGACGCCTTTTAGTTTTGATGTATCGGTCTGGGAGTTTGTCTGGACACTTGGTTATGGGGCGCAACTGGTGATAGCAAAACCGGGAGGGCATACCGATCCGGCTTATTTGAGAGAGTTAATAATAGAAAAAGGTGTGACTGTATTACACTTTGTTCCTTCGATGTTAAGTGCTTATCTTGGCTCAGAAGGAGTTCAATTTGGTAAGGCCTTACGTTATATTTTTTGTAGTGGAGAAGAGTTGGAGTTAACCGAGGCTCAACGACTGGCAGATGAAGCGCCAGAGATAGGACTGCATAATTTATATGGACCGACAGAAGCAGCGATTGATGTGAGTTATTTTGACTGTCGTGATTTAGCCGGTTATCAGGCGGTTCCAATCGGTAAACCGATTCAGAATATTAATTTATTAATACTTGATCAGAACTTACAGTTGTGTCCGGCGGGAGTTGCTGGTGAATTACATATTGGTGGGGTAGGGCTTGCTCGTGGTTATCTGAATAAACCGGAATTAACTGCCGAGAAATTTATTGATAATCCATATTGTGAAATAGCCAGTTCGAAATTGTACAAAACTGGTGATCTGGCGCGTTATTTGGCAGATGGCAACATAGCGTATCTTGGTCGTCAGGATGATCAGGTAAAGATAAGAGGTTTCCGCATAGAGCTAGGAGAAATAGGACAACAGTTGTTGCAATGCGAAGGAGTGGCATCCAGTTTAGTGGTTGCAAGGGAAGATGAGCCGGGACAAAAACGTTTGGTTGCTTATTATAGTGTAACCGAAGAGTACGAGGATAAAGGTCATGAAATGGTGGCAGAGTTACGCCAGACACTAGCAGACAAATTACCGGAGTATATGGTTCCGTCACTGTTTGTTGAGTTGCAAGAATGGCCAGTAACAGCGAACGGTAAGATCAATCGAAAGGCATTGCCGGTACCTGATGCGACTCTATTACAGGGCGAGTATGTTGCGCCGGAAAATGAAACGGAAGAGCAGCTGGTTGAGATTTGGGCAGGGCTATTAAAACTGTCGGCAGAGGAAATTAGTGTTAACGCTAATTTCTTTGAACTTGGCGGCGACTCAATACTGTCAATACAAGCAGTATCCAGAGCTAATGAGAAGGGATTGTTTTTTAGCATAAAAGATTTATTCAATGCTCAGTCTGTGAGACAACTGTCTAAATTAGTAAAGTATGCAAGTCGTATCATCGCTCCTCAAGAAGAGATTGCTGGAGGTTTATCACTACTGCCGATACAGCGTCAGTTTTTTTACGATGAAACGGAATTAAATCATTATAACCAGGCGGTAATGTTAACCACCCCAAAGGATTTTAATGAAGCAGCTTTAAGACCTTTAATCGCTGTTCTGTTACAGAGACATGATGCACTCAGATTAAGGTTTTATCACTCTCAAAACGGATGGAACGCGGAGCATATTCGGTTAAATGAGAAGCTGATTGACCAGGCAATAGTTGTTAATCAATGGAAAGATCAAGACTATGCGCAGCTGGAGAATTATTGCAGTAAAATCCAGTCCTCACTCGATCTCGACAAAGGAGAATTATTTAAAGCTGTTTATATTAGTCCACCAGTTGGGCAAGAACACGGTCGATTGCTATTAGTGTTACATCATTTAATTGTGGATGGTGTTTCATGGCGAATTTTGTTAACGGATCTAGAAAAACTATATCAGCAATCAACTGCTAATGAATCATTAACTCTCGCCAAAAAAACCTCTTCATTTCAACAATGGGGAAGTTTGCTGGCCGAATATGCTAAAGGCGAAACGATTACTGAAGAACTTGAGTATTGGAAAACTGTTATTGCCACACCCATTAAAAAACTTATTGATGCAAGGCAGGATATATGCAGAGAAGCATTAACTGGTAAAGGGCAGGATAAAGTTAACTTTAATCTGAATAAGGAACTAACGACAAAGTTATTAACCGCTTGTAATCAGGTTTATCGAACCCAGATCAATGAACTTCTGTTAACCGGAGTATTACTTGGTATACACCAATGGTGTGGAATAGATTCGATCAGAGTTGATCTTGAAGGGCACGGTCGTGAGCAGATTGATGATACTATCGACTTAAGTCAGACGGTTGGTTGGTTTACAACCATTTATCCTTTAGCACTCAGCTTATCCGACTGTGATTCTATCGCTGATGCAATATGTGCGATTAAGGAACAATATAGAGGCCTACCAAATAACGGGCTTGGTTTTGGATTACTAAAAGAAATTGTTGGGATCAAACAACTCGAAGCGGATATTGAGAGTGAAATTCTATTTAATTATCTTGGTCAATTTGATCAAGTTATTGATGAAGAAAGTTCTTTCGGTGCTGCCAGGGAATCAGTTGGACAAGTGATAAGCCCTTTACGCAAGAGTCTTCACCCGTTAGCTTTAAATGGAATGATCGCCGGAGGCCAGTTGAGTTTTGACTTAACATTTGATGCAGAGCTTTATCATTCACAAGCAATGAAAGAGTTGATGAATTCTATTGCATCCTCTTTAACCAACATCATTGAGCATTGTGTTAAAACAGAAAGAGGACGATATACTCGGTCAGACTTCCCGCTGGCAAGAATTAGCGCACAGGATTTAGCGTTATGGCAGACCGACAGAGTAATAGAAAATATTTATCCGGCAACTGGAATGCAGCAAGGATTACTTTTTCATGGAATGATGGATGCAGGTAGTTATGTAGTCCAGATCGCGTTACGTTTTACTGATTTAAATCTTGCTACATTTAAACAAGCATGGCAGCAGGTAATTGACCGACACGGGATTTTCAGAACTGCATTTGTTGGTCTTGAATCGGCTAATGCTCACCAACTTGTTTTTGCGCAAGCGAATGTTCCATGGCAAGTGGAAGATCTTTCTTATTTGGACGAACAACAACAAATAGAAAAGATAGAACAAATTCGATTAAATGACAAAACCAAAGGCTTTGATCCATCATCTGCTCCTTTGATGCGCCTGACTTTGCTCAAAATTAGTGATGGCCAATATGAAGTAATATGGTCACATCATCATGCGTTATTAGATGGCTGGTGTTTAGCGCTGGTTTTTGGTGAAGTAACGGAATGCTATAAAGCGTTACAATCCAATGAGAAAATAGAGTTTGCTGCCACAGCTTCCTATCCTGACTATGCCGAGTGGCTAAACCAGCAAGATGAGACTGTCATTAAACAGTATTGGGCTGAGCAGCTTGCTGAAGTTTATGGTCCAACCTCATTGCCACTTGCTCACACAGTTAATCAAAACTCAGTTGATGCAGTGAATATAATTGAAACTCAACTTGCATTTAGCGAGGCACAAACGAATGAGTTTAAAGCACTTGCAAAAAAAGCCAGGACAACAGTAAATATTATTGTTCAGGCTGCCTGGGCTTTAGTTTTGTCACACTATAGTAATGATAAAAAAGTTATCTTTGGTGCTGTAACTTCAGGAAGACCGCCAGAGTTGCCAGGTATTGAACAGATGATAGGTTTGTTTATAAATAGCGTACCTGTCGTAATTGATATTGAGTCAAAATTAACCATTGTCGAATGGCTACGAAAGCTACATAGTCAACTAATTGATAGAGAGGCAAATAGTTACCTTCCATTGTTTGAAATTCAACGCCTGGCGCCGAATAAGCAGCACTTGTTCGATAGCCTGTTGACCTTTGAAAACTATCCGGTTAACGAGTCAATTGGCGAGCAGGTTGTGGACGCAGGGCTAAATGTAGAAGACATTGAAGCCTTTGATGAAACAAACTATGCAATGAGTATTGTTGTTTTTCTTAATAAAACTCTTTCGGTTAATTTTGAAGTAAAAGATTCTCATTTCTCTACTGATGCAATTGAACAGGTGCTTGCACATTTTAAGCAAGCGCTAGTTAGCCTGGTTGAACTTCAAGGAGAAACGGTTGCAGACATTAGTTTGTTAACTGACGAAAGCCAGAATTATCTGGTAAATGGTTTAAATGACACGGAAAAGTCTTATCCGAATTATCAAACTATTCATCGTGTGTTTGAAGATTATGCCGACAAACAGCCTGATGCTATTGTGCTTATATTTAATCAGCAGACGGTAACCTACCAACAGTTGAATCAACGAGCCAA
>CBDUHU010000110.1:0-9189 GCA_965366725.1 uncultured Kangiellaceae bacterium | reverse complement strand
CTCTGGTGCTCCAGTTGTTTATGAGGCCCACCCTACTTTTGCAAATCTATTCGGACGGGTAGAGTATTGGAACGAAGGTGGAGCGGTTACAACCAGTTTTCAGCATATACAAAATGGTGCTTTACATAGAGCAAATGGTGGCTACCTGGTTTTGGAAGCACAAAAAATACTTGAAGATGCGGCTATCTGGAATCAACTTAAACGAATTTTACAAACCAGAGAATTGAAATTAGAGCCACCTACGGCTGAATCCCAAACTGCCGTTACAATTGGTTTAAGTCCTCATGGCGTGCCCCTTAACCTGAAAATTATTCTGGTTGGTACCAGAGAGTATTACTACTTACTTCAGGAGCATGATCCAGAGTTTAGTGAGTTATTTCGAGTGCTGGTAGATTTTGATGAGCATCTCGATAGAAGTCCTGAAGCACTTTTGCACCTAGCCAGATTGGTCAAGACTCATAGTGAAGCGGAAGATTTTGCTGATTTGTCAAATCGAGGTTTTATCGAACTTGTGAAATATGGTGTACGATTGAGTGGCCATCAGGATAAGTTGTCGACAAGGTTTAAAGATATATTTGAGTTGTTGGGAGAAGCGGACGTGATCCGTATTCAACAGGGGGAAGCTAGAATCCATAGCAGGCATATCGTAGCCGCTTTGACAGAGAGGGAATACAGACACTCAAGAATTCGTAATGAAATGCTTAGAGATCTGGTTGAGGGGCAAGTCCTTATTGATACAGAAGGGACAACTGTTGGTTGTATTAATGGACTGACTGTTTGGGAAATCGGTTCAACTGATTTCGGTACTCCAGCAAAAATAACAGTGACTGTCTTTCCGGGTAATAAGGGGATTGTTGATATAGAAAGAGAAAGTGAACTAGGTCTCTCAATTCACTCTAAAGGCGTATTAATTTTATCGGGTTATCTGGCTAACCGATATGCTCAGTCCTTTCCATTAACTCTGTCTGCAAACGTTGTGATGGAACAATCTTATGGTTTTATTGATGGTGATAGCGCTTCACTAGCTGAATTGTGCGCGTTAATCTCAGCAGTAACAGAAAAACCTATCATCCAATCTCTGGCAGTAACTGGTTCAATCAATCAATTCGGTGAAGTACAGGCTATTGGTGGAGTGAATGAAAAAATTGAAGGTTTTTTTGGCTTGTGTAAAGCGCGTGGACTTAATGGTCAACAAGGTGTGATCATTCCAAAAGCCAACCAATTGAATTTAATGCTAAAGCAAGATGTGCTAGATGCTGTTGAAGCTGACATGTTTTATATTTACTCAGTGGAGAAGGTTGATGAAGCACTAGCTTTACTTTGTCAACTGTCAGTCGATGAAGTTGCCAATTTACACAAGAGGATTACAGAGAAACTAAAGTCTTTACATGATATCTGTGAGGCTATTGAAGAAGAAGTTGATGAAGAAGAACAAACCGAGCATGCTAAAAAAATCGAACATGCTCGGGAGGTCGAACTGGTGAATAATAAGGAAACCAAAACCTGACTGTTTTTTGCAGAGCAAGTCAGTTTTTCCCCGAATTATTCTAATTATATGTGGTTGGGGTAATATCACTATTCTTACCCTTGCCAGTGGTTAGAAATAGCCATAGAAAACCTGTTACCCCAGCGATAAATGACGCAAATAGAATGCCTGTTTTTGCCTCTAATAATGCCTGGGGTGCGTTAGAAAAACCTAGCTCCGCAACAAATATAGACATTGTAAAACCAATCCCGCCCATTAGGGCGACTCCGATGATATGATTAAAATTAAGTCCTTCTGGTAGTTTTGTCATGCCCAGTTTAACTGCAACCCAGGAAAAACCAGCAATGCCAAGTAACTTGCCAATAAGTAGCCCAGCAGTGATCCCAATTGCTACTGGACTATTAAATATACTGATAATTGATGATGCTTCTAACGGTACACCTGCGTTGGCTAAAGCAAAAATCGGGATCACCAGATACGCAGATGGTAAATGCATCTTTTGTTCGAGTACCTGGGCCGGAGCCTGAACTAAAGCGACTCCTTCCTGTAGCGCTTTAACTCGTGCGCGAAGTTGGTCATTCTTTATAATATTTTTTTCATTTTTATAAGCTCTTTTGATTAAGCTAACCATTTCATTTACATGAGATAAAAAACGCTCCGGATCATATTTGGGACGCATTGGTATAGTAAAAGCCAAAAATATTCCAGCAAGGGTTGCATGAACTCCGCTTTTCAGCATGGCGATCCATAAAACAATACCGAGCAACACGTAAGGAAGGGGGCGTCTAATTCCTCCTAAATTTAAGAAAATTAACAATGTGGATATTGATAAGACTAACACCAAAGCATTTGGAGAAATTGTTTCTGTGTAAAAGAGGGCGATCACCACTACAGCACCAAGATCATCAACAATCGCCAGAGCAACTAAAAAGGTTAGCAAACTGGCAGGGACTCTTTTTCCTAATAACGCTAAAGTACCAAGCGCAAATGCAATATCTGTCGCCATTGGTATGCCCCAGCCATTTTGGGCTTCTCCATCAGGATTTATTAAAATATATATTCCGACGGGCACTACCATTCCACCTATTGCTGCGATAATGGGTAAAATTGCCTTTTTTGCATCAGCCATTTCACCCACCAGAAGTTCGCGTTTGAGTTCCAGACCTACGACAAAAAAGAAAAGTGCCATTAACCCATCGTTGATCCAATGATGTATCGACTTTGACAACTGAAACCCATCAAAGCCAATGGTTAAGTTTTTCTGAAGAAAGTGATGATAGCTTTCACTCCAGGGGCTGTTAGCGATGAATAGTGCGACAATTGCACATAGCATTAACAGTAGTCCGCTAGTTGTCTGGCGATGAATGAATTCTTCGAGAGGTGTCAATATTCGGTCAAATGCTTTTTCCCATGGTGCAATATATTCGTTCTGGATTCGTCTTTTCATTAATCTCTATTGTTACTCCTGTATATTCTTTAGTAATGATTGTTAGCGATCGCTTTGGCATGAAGTTTCATGCTAATAGAAAGTTACTAATCGATTGGACGGAGAAAATATTCCCCAAAAGTTAATAAATATTTAAGATTAGCTGATTATCTGGAACAGCCTGGATAAACCTATGTTAGAAAAAACCTGCAGACCAAGTATCGCAATTTTGAGATATTCTTGAAAATAGTAGCGATTTGCCAGTTGGTTATTTTTTGCATTCTAGTTCCATCTTATTGCGATATAAGGCCTATCAAGGCTTATTACCACTATAGTTTGTCCCTTTGAAAGTACTTGCAGAATAAAGTTGTAAGGTCTACATTTTGTTTACCTTGTAAGCTATCAATTCTGTCATTGTGCAAGTAAAAAACACTGTCCAAATTAAAATGACGCGTTATAGAATATTATTTCTATTAATGTTGAATTTTCAGTCTGTTTCTGCGGTTGAACCTGAAGATTTCTTTGATATGGATCTGGAGCAGCTACTTAATGTAAAAGTTGAAACTGCGAGTAAATTTTCGCAGAAGACTATCGATGCAGCAGCAGTTATTGAAGTTATTAGTCAACAGGATATTCTAAACTTCGGCGCAAATAGTTTATTGGAAGTACTTGATCGAGCAACTGGTATTTCAATGTCTGGTACTTTTTTCTTTCCTCAAAATAGCGTATCAATGAGAGGTGGACTATCAACAGGTGCAGATCATCACGTGTTATTAATGCTAAATAGTAGACCATTAAGAGATAGTTTTACCGGAGGAGAAAATTTTCCATTTTATACAGCATTTCCGCTGAAAATGATTAAGCAGATTGAAATTATCAGAGGTCCTGGTTCTGTACTTTACGGTTCTAATGCTTTTTCTGGAGTGATAAATATCATCACTCTTGAAGCTGAAAACATAGAGTCTGAAGTGACAGTAAAAAGAGGTAGCTTTAATACTACGAGTATTCAGGCGAATAGCCACTATGAAAAAGGAAGTTTTAAAATTAGCGCTGGACTGCATTGGTTGACTGAAGAAGGTTGGGAGTTTTCCGCGAGAGATAACAACGGGCTAGCAGGAAAATTTGACGCGGGCGAAGATAACTTAGGAGTAGTTGTTACTGGCAACGCGGGTGAACTTACATTTAATACTCTATTTACCCGTAGTCAGCAGGATTTTTGGGGACCTACTTCGACCTGGAGCATACAGAATGGTGAGCCGACTTCGATACTTGACATAGAGTCAACGCGCTATTTACTGGACTTAGGTTACCGTTTTTCTTTTAATGAAGCACACTATCTTGATCTAAATGCCAGCTATAATGTTCAAGAATTTTCCCATATTAATTATGACTCAGAATCACAAAATAGTCTTGTTGAAATGACCCATCACTGGTTGGAAAAATCAAATCTTCGTTGGCTAAACGGAGGATCAATCTGGCATCAGAAAGTTGATTCATTTCCCGGAGCAAGAAACGCACCGGTAACTGGTTTTAGTCAGAACTGGTGGAGTTTATACAGTCAACTGGAATATCAGGTAAGTGAGGAATTGAAATGGACGCTTGGGGCACAATTTAATAAGGTACCTGACGTTAGTGGTAATCTTGTTCCAAGAGTTGGAGTGGTTTATAAAAGCGCTGATAATTCAGGTTATAAATTTAATTTTGGTCAAGCTTTTAGAGCTGCTTATGGAGTTGAAACTCATTTTGATCTGGTAATTTGTTGTCGCGATGACGGAACCAATTTAGGAGGTTTGCGCGGCAACCCAACACTGGAACCTGAAATAATTACGACGGCTGACATTCAGTATTTTAATTACAACGATAACTCTCAATTGAATGTTACTATATTTGCCAGTAAGCAAGAGGATTTGATTGAGCGTGAAAGAGCTGCAGATGGAGTTCTTGATTTTCTAAACCGTGGAGAGCTTAACGTTAAAGGAATTGAATTAGAATATAAATATATTTTTTCAACAAATAGCCAACTAATTTCGTCTTATACTTATCAACAAAATGAAACCGGAGAAGGTATTGAAAATTTTACTCTGTCTCCCAATACGATGTTAAAACTTGGAGTTACACATGATTTTGACAATAAAACTCGACTAGCATTATTTAATAGCTATGTTGATGATCAACATGATAATATTATTCGCCACTCTGCTAGAAAGTTGGTCAACCCTCCTGCGAAAAATTATAATCTGTTAACCGCAAACCTTAGAATACCGCTTGACAATATACGCTTGTTTTCCCGTTCTAATACCTATCTTGAATTTTATGGATATAACCTGTTGGATGAAAATATTTATCAACCTGAAGTTGCAGGTGGGCAGATTAATACCAGTCCACTAAGAGCGGGACGGAGTTGGTATGTTTCGCTAACTATGTCGCTTTGATAGGGCAAAATTTTAGTCACCGGATTATTTCAAAGATGGGTTTAAAAGCCAGGTTCTGCAGAAAAAATTGAGCAATGATGTTGATTCAGAAAGGTTTGCCAAGTAGTAGAGTTAATAATGTTACTGCCCCCCTGGAATAAGAGGGGCTAATTAACTACCACAAAATATAATTACTTTTCTTTTGCCTCTATTTTTGCCCAGCTGTCACGAAGAGTAACTGTTCGGTTAAAGACTAATTCTCCTTCCTTATGCTCATAACGATCAGCACAGAAGTAGCCTTCTCGTTCAAACTGAAAACTCTCTTCGGGTTGAGCCATTGACAAGCCCATTTCTACTCTTGCATCTTCCAGAACCTCAAGTGAATGGGGATTAATTGTAGATAAAAAGTTTTCAACTGAACCTGGGTTAGCAATATTAAATAATCGGTCATACAACCGAATTTTGGCGGCTTTAGATTTACTTGCAGAAACCCAGTGAATAACACCTTTAGGTTTATAGCCATCAGGGTTTTTGCCAAGTGTATTTTCATCGTAAGAACATAGTAATTCAATGATATTGCCGGCATCATCCTTAATCACTTCATCACAGGTGATGACGTAAGCATTTCTCAGCCGGACGGCTTTTCCAGTAACCAAGCGTTTGTATTTTTTATTGGCACTTTCTCGAAAATCAGCCTGGTCAATAAATATTTCTTTACTAAAATATATTTTGCGCATGCCCATTTCTTCTTTTTGTGGATGATTCGGGGCTGATAATTCTTCAATTTTTCCCTCAGGGTAATTAGTCAGAGTTACTTTAAGAGGGCGTAAAACAGCCATAGCGCGTGGAGAATTCTCACCTAAATCTTCGCGCACCGAATTTTCCAATAAACTCATTTCTACCGTATGAACTTTTTTGGTTACACCAGTTCTAGTAACAAAATCACGAATTGCGGCCGCAGTAAATCCACGACGACGCATTCCTGAAATAGTGGGCATTCTAGGGTCATCCCAGCCATCAACTACACCTTCAATAACAAGTTGATTCAGTTTACGCTTACTGGTAATGGTGTGTTCCAGATTTAATCGCGAAAACTCAATTTGCTGTGGATGACACTCTATTGAAATATTATCAAGTACCCAGTCGTAAAGTGGACGATGATCTTCGAACTCGAGCGTACATAAAGAGTGAGTGATACCTTCGATAGCGTCAGATATACAATGGGTAAAGTCATATGTTGGATAAATGCACCATTGATCGCCCGTGCGAATATGGTGTTGGCGCTTAATTCGATAGATAACCGGATCACGCATATTCATATTAGGTGAAGCCATATCAATCTTTGCTCTTAATGCCATCGCACCATCTTCAAATTCACCGGCTTTCATTCGTTTGAATAGGTCAAGGCTCTCTGAGGTTGGACGGTCGCGGTATGGGCTATCTTTTCCCGGTTCCGTTAAATTCCCGCGCATGGAGCGCATATCAGCCACATTTAATTCATCGACGTAGGCGAGGTCTTTCTCAATTAATTCTTCGGCATACTTGTAGAGTTGATCAAAGTAATCGGCTGCATGGTGTATTTCACCTGCCCAGTGAAAGCCTAGCCATTCGACATCTGCCTGGATGGCTTCAGCGTACGCTTGTTCTTCTTTCGCTGGGTTTGTATCGTCAAATCTTAAATTGCATTTTCCCTGGTAGTCCTGAGCAAAGCCAAAATTGATACAAATTGATTTAGCGTGGCCCACATGTAGAAAACCATTAGGTTCCGGTGGAAACCGGGTTTGTACTGATTGATGTTTGCCTGAATCTAAGTCAGCAGTAATGATATTACGGATGAAGTTAGCAGGTTTGGTGACTTCTGTGCTCATGTATTTTGCAATCTCTAAAATTTTAAGATGGGTAACCGGCTGAACCGATAAAACATAAGGCCGATTTTACCCTAGAATGCAAGGCACGCGTAGTCCCTAATTGGTTAAAAATAGGGAAATTGGTTAAATCAGGCTTGTATCAGGGTAATTGCCCCATAAGCAATCATCATTTGAGCGATATAATAAAGAGGCAAACCGATTAACCGATTAATAAAACTAGAGACGATAAAGCGGTTACGTGCGACAAAAATATCGGATAAAGCAAAGAGAACACTTCCTGATGCGAGCCAATAATTATTGTTAGATAAACCCCCACTAACTCCAGTCACTACCATAAGAGCAATAATTAACAGGTAGGCTGGCACTACCAATCGGTATTTATTCTTCAAATATGGTTTTAACCAGATATAAATGAAGATACCTGCGACCGATGCACTGAGCAAACTGACAATTACAATGATTGTGTCTGGTCTAAGTAGCAAGAACGCGCTACTAAAAGCAATATGGGCGAGGGCAAAAGCACCAATTCCTGCTAGAAAATAATAACTTCTCGATTTGGGTATTAATAGTCCATCGCCGATTAGAGAAAGAACAAAGGCGGTGAAAATAAGAACATCAAAACTAGACAATTGCAGTTGAAGGTTTACCCCTATCGCTTCGTTATAGAAATAAAATACAAAGAGTGAAGAGGCGATTAGCTTGCAGCCCGCGGATAGGTAAGATACTCGGCCACCTTTGATATTGGCAGATTGTTCAATTATTCGTTCTGCTAGAAGTAATATAACAACGCTGATGCTGAGCAAAGAGAGTATTAAAAGCATAAGTATGGATGATCGTATTATTTTGATAAAATAAGACTTTATCGAGTTTGATTGTTCAATTCAAATTAAACTGCTGCAACAGGTTGATGCTCGTTCAAAGCTTATATCGCAATTTTCAGCTTACCAATACGAATTAAAGTCGGCATTGGTGTTCGTGTATAGACAAAACCAGTCATTAAGTTTGAAGTTATCTTTATCTAACCAATACCCGATTGAATTTGTAGTGATATTCAAAATTGCTATATTTCCATGGTTGCCTTAGATATAATGCACTTTGCAAACCCTGAGGGGTGGTCTGATAGGACCTGAGATGCTGGCAAATCATACCAGCAGACCCTTTGAACCTGATCCGGATAATACCGGCGTAGGAACAGGTAGTTGATTTGTCATTGCGAAGAGCTTTTTCGTTTACAGACAACATACTTAGCCAAATAACCTCCTATTCTCGCCACTCTATCTTGATCTGCTATAAACACAGCTAGTTAGCTATGCTTTTGAGATCTATTAAATGAATAAAAATATGAAAATGATGAGGGCGGGACGTTTGTCAGCCAGGTCTATTATTAGTCTTTTACCGTTAATCAGCAGTTCTGTTTACGCTGACGAGTCGGTAACCGAAAACAATCAAACAGAAGAAAATGTCATTGTTGTTACTGCAGAGCTAAAAGAAACTAATGTGCTGGAACTACCTGCCAGCGTTAGCGTTATTGATGAGTCATTAATTGAGCAGAATAACGGACAGCATTTCTCTGATCTGCTTAATCTTGCGCCAAATGTAAACTTTGCTACTGGAGCTTCACGAGGAAAATTTGTTCAAATCAGAGGAATTGGTGAGCGGAGCGAGTTTTCTGCGCCTGTTAATTATTCAGTAGGAATTGTTGTCGATGGAATCGATCTGACCGGAATAGCATCAGCTGCGACCTTATTAGATACTCGACAGGTTGAAATTTTGCGTGGTCCACAAGGTACTTTATACGGCGCTAATGGATTAGCGGGTTTGATTAATATCGTTTCAAATTCACCAACTGATTCATATTATGCAAAATTGTCGGCAACCGTTGAAGAGTTTTCTGGTAGAGAGCTAAGTGCGATTGTCAGTGGACCTGCTAGCGAGAAGTTAGGCTACCGACTGGCAGTTAAGAACTACCAAAGTGATGGTTTTATGCAAAATATTTTT